>JAJVIP010000027.1 GCA_022072025.1 Elusimicrobiota bacterium | reverse complement strand
GTGAAAGCCAATGCTTGAAGTGTCCATGGTAAGCCGTATGATCGGAAAGGTCACGTACGGTTTGATAGGGGGACTCAGGAAACCGGCGCTATATTATATGGCCACCGGCGCCTGAGTTCTACCAATGCTTGAATCCACTCTCTCTCTTATGCCGGAGCAGTTCAGAAATGATCGCCTCGATCATCCCACCTTACTGGAAGCGAAAAAACGCGTGCTTGATTCTCTTGCCTGTTTTTATGGCGCGTTTGATGAAAAACCGGGCCGCTTGCTCCGGACAACCTTTCTGCCCGGAGTTTCCGGCGACGTCACCTTGTGGGGCACGGGGCAACGAGTTCCCGCTGAGTTGGCGGCTTGGGCGAATGGCACCTGTGTGCGAACCTTGGATTTTAATGACACCTACCTTTCCAAAGAGCCTTGCCATCCCAGTGATCTTTTGGCTTCCCTTTGGGCCGCTTGTGAAATTTCAGGAGTTCGACAACAAGGGACGCTCTTGCTCCGAGCCTTGGTGTTGGCCTATGAAGTGCTCTGCCGGTTGTGTGACGCCCATTCTATTCGTGTTCGCGGCTGGGACCATGTCACCTATTTGCCCATCGCGAGCGCGGTGGGTTGCTCCTATATATTGGACTTGAATTCCGAGCAGACCCGACACGCCATTTCCTTGGCGGTGGTGGGCAACAATGCCCTTCGACAGACGCGGGTGGGAACCATATCCGATTGGAAGGCTTCCTGTGCCGCCTATGCCGCCCGTTCCGGCTTGTGGGCTGCTCGATTGGCCGGCCAAGGTTTCACGGGGCCTTCCGATATTTTTGCTGGCCGTCATGGATTTTTTAATCAAGTCTCAGGCGCGTTCTCATGGCCCCGGAAAAGATCCCACGAGAAGTGGAGAATTCTCTCCACTCACACCAAATTTTTCCCGGCCGAACATCATGCCCAATCGGCCATCGAAGCGGCGATTCAACTGAGAGAATCCCTCCAAACCCGTCGCCCCGGGAATCCTTTGGCCGGGTCGACGGATTTGGTTCCTGCGGTGATGAACAACATCCGGTCGATTATCATCGAAACCTTTGATGTGGCGGTGGATATCATTGGGAGTGAAAAAGAAAAATGGCTCCCCACCACCCGAGAAACCGCGGATCACAGCCTGCCGTATCTGGTGGCGGTGGCGTTGAGAGAGGGGGACGTGAATTTAAAGCAATACGAACAGAAACGGTTTCTCTCCGCCGATATTCGCGCATTAATGAAAAAGGTGCTGGTTCGTCGGTCTCAGCGCTATTCCAAAATGTATCCTCACCGCATGCCCACAAAAGTGACCTTGGTGATGAAGGGGCGGCCGCCGCTGTCCGCGGAGGTTCTTCTCCCCAAAGGGTATGCGGGGCGCCCGATGAGTTGGGAGGAGGTGGAAGATAAATTTCATCGTTTGGCCTCCCCTCATCTAACGGAGGGCCGACGAAAAACTTTGGTGAAAACAATCGCTCGCTTTGAGAAAATCTCCTACTTGTCGCCATTGATGGGGAGAGTTTTAAAGGTGGACCCATGAAATCAGCAGGGAAAAAATTAAAGCAACTTCTGAAAGCGGGCGTGGTGGTCATGCCCGGAGCTTACGATGGGATCAGCGCCCATCTCATCAAGAATTCTGGTTTTAAAGCCGGTTACATTACGGGGGCCGGATTATCGGTGAGTTTGTTGGGAAAACCCGATATTGGCCTTTTGACCTTGGAAGATATCGCGCCGGTGGTGAGAAATGTGGCGGCCGTGGTGGATATTCCCTTTTTGGTGGACGTCGATACCGGCTTTGGCGGGGTGGCGAACGTGGCCCGGGTGGTCCAGGAAATGGAGGCCGCGGGCGCCGCGGGCATTCAAATTGAGGATCAGGAGTTTCCGAAAAGATGTGGGCACCTTAATGGGAAAAAGGTGGTGAGCATCCCAGAAATGGTCGCCAAAGTCCGCGCCGCTTGCGCGGCCCGAAAGGATAAAAATTTCGTGGTGGTTGCGCGGACCGACGCGCGCGGAGTGTCGGGCCTCAAAGAGGCTTTAATTCGAGCCAAGGCCTATAAAGAGGCCGGGGCCGACATTATTTTCCCTGAGGCGCTCCAAACGGTCGGTGAATTCCGAATCTTTGGGCGACAAAAGACTCTTGGAGTCCTTATGGCAAATATGACAGAATTCGGCCGCTCTCCTGCGTTGTCGGTTCATGAGCTGGCTTCCATGGGTTTTCGTTTGGTGTTGTATCCCATGACAGCTTTTCGTGTGGCGGCCTTCGCCATTGATAGAGCGCTCCACCACTTGCGGGTGACAGGCAGTACCCAGTCACTTCTCAATCAGATGCAAACCAGGCAGGAGCTCTATTCGTTGATTCGATACGACGAATTTATTGAGAGAGAAAAGTTGTTTTCAGTCAGGGCAAAAAAAATCAACCATAAAAGGAAGAAATGATCGATACGAAAGTCAACCTCCCCGACGGATATAAACCCGGCCTGGAGGGAATTGTCGCCGGCACCAGCTCTATCTCCGAAGTCGACGCCCAAAAAGACGCGCTCAGTTACCGGGGATATCCCGCCCACGACCTGGCCGAAAAAGCCACATACGAAGAAGTCAGCCATTTGCTTCTCAAAGGCAAACTTCCCAATAAATCAGAATTGACCGTTTTTCAATCCCAACTTTCTTCAGAGAGATCCCTTTCTCCCTTTATTATCGAATCCCTCAAAAAATGTTCCCAAAAAGCCCATCCCATGGTGCTTTTGCGTTACGCGGTCGAATTGATTGGGATCGAAGATGTTGACGCGGATAAATCCGATGTGGACGCCAACCTACGAAAAGCGCTCCGACTTGTGGCCAAAACGCCCACTGTGATTGCAGCCCTCTCACGTTTGCGTCAGGGGAAAGATCCGCTCCCACCCAGCCCGAATTTGGGCCATGCCGCTAATTTTCTTTATATGACGCTCGGAAAAGAACAGGACCCCGAGGTGTCAAAAATTTTCGATTCCTCCAATATTCTCTATGGAGATCATGGGTTTAACGCCTCCACATTTGCGGCGCGCGTGACCGCCTCCACGCTTTCCGATTTACATTCTTCTGTTATCTCGGCCATTGGCGCGCTCAAAGGCCCCCTCCACGGCGGCGCCAATGAGGCCGCCATCGAAATGCTTCTTAAAATCGGCGATATCTCCACAGCAGAGGCTTGGATCAAGTCCGCCTTGGCCCGGAAAGAAAAAATTATGGGATTTGGGCACCGTGTCTACAAAAGACAAGATTCTCGGGCGCCTTTTATGAAAGTTTTAGCGGAAAAAATGGCTCACCGGGTAGGAGATACGAAATTATTCGCTATGTCATGCCGTCTTGAAGACATCATGAAGGCTGAAAAAAACCTTTTTCCGAATGTGGACTACCACTGTGCTGTGGCCTATTATCTGATGGGACTTCCGATCGAGATATATACGCCTATTTTTGCCATGGCGCGTATGTCGGGTTGGACAGCTCATATTCTTGAGCAATATGCTTCCAATCGGTTGATTCGCCCCGAATGTATTTATACTGGTCCACGGAATCAAGTTTTAGTTACCATCGAAAAAAGGAATTAACCCAACTCTCTATGACAACCACTCGAACTGAAAAAGATTCTATCGGCATAAAAGAGATCCCGGCTGACGCTTATTACGGTATCAATGCGCTGCGCGGCAAAGAAAACTTTCCCATTTCTGGTTTGACGGCGCATCCCCGTTTTATCGATGCCTTCATGTACATCAAAAAAGCGGCCGCTCAAGCCAACAAAGAGTTGGGCCTGATCAAACCTGAACAAGCCGATTCCATTTCGCAAGCCTGCGAGGAAGTGTTGGCGGGAAAATTCCGAGATCAATTTATTGTCGATGTCTTCCAAATGGGCGCGGGTACCGCGCTCCATATGAATGTGAATGAAGTGTTGGCGAACCGGGCCGTTGAAATTTTGGGGGGAAAGAAGGGAGACTATTCGCGCGTCAATCCCAACGACCATGTGAATTTCGGCCAATCCACCAACGACGTGTTCCCCACCGCGATCCGTGTGGCCACACGTCTTTTCTTGAATGAATTAATTCCGGTGGTTGATAATTTGGGCGATGTTTTCCTCGACAAGGGAAAAGAGTTTGACGATGTCATCAAGTCCGCCCGGACACATTTGCAAGATGCGGTGCCCATTCGGCTTGGCCAAGAATTTTCCGCCTACGGATTGGCGATCAAACGTTGCGCGAAGAGAATCCTTCAATCCGCCTCTGAAATTGAAGAGTTGGGCATTGGCGGGAGCGCGGCTGGAACAGGACTCAACACGCACCCCAGTTATGCGAAGCGCGTGGTCGACCTTTTATCCAAAGATACCAAGGCGACGTTTCGGCCCGCCGAAGACAAGCGCGAAGCCATGCAAAGCCAACGTTCGGTGGCGGAGGTTTCCTCGGCCATCAAAAACCTGGCTTTGGAAATGACGCGAATCTCAAATGATCTGAGACTTTTGTCCTCCGGTCCCACCACGGGTTTTGCCGAAATTTTCCTTCCCGGGCTGGCCGCAGGTTCTTCCATTATGCCGGGCAAGGTGAACCCCTCCATGCCCGAGATGATGAATATGGTTTGTTATCAAGTGATCGGAAACGACATGGCCATTTCGCTCGCGGTGCAGGCCGGTCAGTTGGAACTCAATGTGATGATGCCGCTCATGGCCTACGACATGATGTTCACGATCGAAATTTTTAAAAACGCGTTGCAAGTTTTCACGGATCTCTGCGCGAAGGGCATTTCGGCCGATAAAGACAAATGCCGTCGGTACGCGGAAATGTCTATGTCCTTGGCCACCGCTCTTAACCCCATCATTGGGTATGCGAAAGCCGCCGAGATTGTGAAGGAAGCCATGAAAACGGGAAAAACCATTGTTGAAACCATCAAGGAAAAAAACATTTTGTCTCCTGAAAAATTGGAGGAAGTATTAAATCTGAAATCGTTAACCGAACCTGGAGTGCCCAAATGAAACGCGTCCCTTGGCTTGCCCTATTAATTTTCAGTTTTTCTTTTCCTGTTTTGGGAAGAGCCGATGAGGGGGCGGTGGGACGAGGCCAGACGATATACACCTTGCATTGCGCGCGTTGCCATGGCGCGGATGGCAAAGGAAATGGAGTGGACGCGAAACGAGTGGTGATTCCTCCACGCGACCTCACTTCCGGTAAGTTCAAATTCAAAAGCACGGTCTGGGGCACTCCTCCTTCCGATGAGGATTTAATCAAGGGCGTGTTGGGACACGGTTTGGCCGGAAGCGGCATGCCGAGTTTCGGAAATTTAAGCGAGGCCGCTCGAGCCGATGTGGTGGCCTATATAAAAAGCATTTCCCCAATTTTTCAAAGCGGCCAAAAACCAGAACCCATTCCCGACCCTTCCAATCGGCGTGCCAAGCCGGACCTTGTGAAGGGAAAAGAGGTTTTCAAGACCATGCAATGCGCCTCTTGCCACGGTGAAAATGGTCGCGCCAACGGACCTTCGGCCGCTACATTGGTTGATGCCTGGGGAAAACCCATCAAGGCCGCCAACCTCACGCATGGGTGGACTTACCGCGGCGGAAGCAAGCCGATTGATATCTATCACCGAATTCTGGCTGGGATAGAGGGCGCTCCCATGCCGTCATATGAAGGCGCCGCTTCTCATGAAGATATTTGGCACATGTGTAATTATGTCGCCTCTTTGCAATTAAAAACAAATTGGGCGGGAGATCTGCACGCTCAACCAATAAAGGGGAATCTGCCCTTAACTGCGGAGGACCCTTCTTGGGATAAAGTCCCTCATGTCGATATCAATCTTCAAAATTATTTTTACTCGAACGGGCAGCGCCTTCCTTTAACAGTGAACTCAGTATCGGTTCAAGCCGTCAAAAATGAACAATCGATTGCGTTCCGAATTTCCTGGGATGATCCCAATGAAGATCGGGGCCGTGGAAAGAGTGACGCTCTCCTGCTGGCGTTTAAACCCAAAGATTATGACGGCGATATTCGAGGCAATCTCTTCAATCTCTATGAACCGGGCGCGCCAGCATTGGATTTGATGATCTGGCAAGCCTCCAACGCGGGACGAGTGGGTTTCAAGAAATCTTCCTTGAGCTCTTTCGTGAATTCCGATGGGAACTATTCGCAGACGTATGAAGCCGCATCGACTTTCGTCGACGGGCGTTGGAGCCTTGTGTTCGTCCGTCCTCTTGATGGGACGAGCCATTTGATTGGATTTTCCGCTTGGGATGGGCGAAACAATGAAAGTGGTTTGAAAAATTCCTCCTCTCAATGGATCCGGCTTCATGTGGGAGCGTCTCAAGAAAGCCACTGATGTTGGCTTTTGAATCAACGGGCACCGGCCCTCCGCTGGTTTTTCTCCACGCCTTTCCTTTGTCTCACACCATGTGGGAGGATCAGAAGAATAACTTATCTCAAGAGGTCCGGTTGATCACCCTCGACTTTCCGGGCTTTGGTCAGTCTCCGCTTAAAAGTTCAGCGTCTTCTATGAAGACGGTTGCTTCTCAAGTTCTTCTCGTCCTCGATCATTTAAGGGTGGAGAAATTTGTGGTCGCGGGCTTGTCCATGGGCGGGTATGTGATGTTGGAACTGATCTCTCAAGCCCCCGATCGAATTGAAGGCGCCGCATTCCTGTCGACTCGGGCCAAGGCTGATTCCTCTGAAGCAAGAGAAAAGAGATTTAAAAATATTGAGTTCGTTGAGAGAGAAGGAAGCGCCGCTTTTGCAAAACGAATCTTGCCCAACTTGGTTGGTAAAACAAGCTTGGCCTCCCGTCAACAATTAATTGACCATTTGACCCGACAGATTGCTCAAGCCAGCCCCCAAGCGATTGCCGCCGCCCTCAGAGGAATGGCCGATCGACGAGATTTAACTGAGGTCGTTCGACATCTCGCCTGTCCCGCCTTGTTTTTGGCCGGGGAGGAAGACTCCTTCATTCCTTCCACAGAAATGGAAAATTTTTCCCGCCTTGCTCCCAAGGGTCAATTTCAAACCATTCCCTCGGCCGGCCATTTGATCAATCTGGAACAACCAAAACTTTTCAATGACCTTTTCCGTGATTTTCTAAAAACCCTGCGTTAATTTGTTGGGGAACTGAAATGGGACCTTTTTGTTATACTGCGCATGAGCGCGGCCCTTTCTTTTGAAATTATGAACAACGTCGACGATAAAACACGAGAAGAGTTCTCCCAGGTGGCATTTCCCTACATGGACGAAATGTATGCCGGAGCGCTGCGCATGACGCGCAATCCTCAAAATGCGGAAGATTTGGTTTCAGAGGTTTATGCCAAGGCGTGGAAGTCCTTCCATCAATTCGAACGGGGAACCAACATGCGGGCGTGGTTGTACCGGATTCTCACCAACACCTACATCAATCATTACCGGAAGAAAGTCCGGCAGGGAACCGCGGTTGATATCGATAAATACGATAGTCAAGATGAGTTCTACTTTTACAACAAGGTGGCCGAAAACACCGCCGTTGAAAACGAAGATCCCGCCAAAATTATTCTTGAAAGATTTGCGGAGCAAGATATTTTGAATGCGATTGATCAATTGCCCGAGGGGTATCGAGAAACGGTGATT
Source organism: Elusimicrobiota bacterium (assembly GCA_022072025.1). NCBI lineage: Bacteria > Pseudomonadati > Elusimicrobiota > Elusimicrobiota bacterium. Next base: position 206,253 of record JAJVIP010000027.1, on the reverse strand, counting down.
TTGTCGGATTTACAGGGATTGTCCTATGAAGATATCGCGAAGTCGCTCGATATTCCACTTGGAACGGTTCGTTCTCGATTGAACCGGGGTCGGCGCCACATGCAAAAAGCGTTATGGGAAGAAGCGGTCAAGTCTGGATATGTCACAGGCAAAGAAATGAACCCCATGAAGCGATGGTCAAATAAGTTGTTTAGGTCCATGAGGGGGAAAAAGATTTCATGAAAAGCTGTGAACAAGTATTACAGGACATTTGGGCCTATCTTGATCGTGAGATTTGCGCGTCCGATATCGAAAACATTCAAAAACATTTGGATCTTTGCCGTTCTTGCTTTTCCCGCGTCGAGTTTGAACAACTTTTGAGACAAGCCATGAAAAAGAAAACCAACCATTGTTGCCCCGAAAAAGTCAAAGACCGCATTAAAAACATCCTCGATCAATACTAAGTCTTTCCATGAATCTTATTCTTGATTCCCTCGCTTGGGTTTACGTGGCTGTTATTTTGCTGCTCATGGCCTATGGGATTCATCGTCTGTGGATTCTGATTCTCTATTGGAGATATCATAAAAATCCTGGTCGATCCCATGTTCGCCCTCTCTTGCCGAAGGCTTGGCGGCCCTCCGTTACCATTCAATTGCCTTTGTTCAATGAACGGTATGTCGCAGAGCGTTTGATTGACTCGGTGGTTCGGTTTGACTATCCGAAAGACCGGTTGGAAATTCAGGTGCTGGATGATTCCACGGATGACACCCCGGCGATTGTATCGGGAAAAATTCAGGCTCTTCGGGAGAAGGGTTATGACATCAAGCACCTCCAACGGTCCCATCGCGAAGGGTTCAAGGCGGGCGCTTTGGCGTGGGGGCTGGCTCAGTCCAAGGGAGAATTCATCGCCATTTTTGATGCCGATTTTTTACCTCCCTCCGATTTTTTAGCCGCCACATTGCCTCATTTCCTTGATTATCGGGTTGGCATGGTCCAGACGCGGTGGGGATACACCAACGCGGATTACTCCTTGCTCACCCGCCTACAAGCCGTTTTTTTGGATGGACATTTTCAACTGGAACACACGGCCCGCTATAAAAGCGGCGCTTTCTTCAACTTCAACGGTACAGCGGGAATATGGCGCAAAGAAACCATTGTGGATGCTGGAGGCTGGAGCGCTCGCACTTTAACAGAAGATTTGGATTTGTCCTATCGGGCTCAAATTCGCGGGTGGCGTTTTGTTTACGACTCCGATTTTGTTTGTCCTTCTGAACTTCCTGTCGACCTTCACGCCTTTGAGTCACAACAAAAAAGATGGACGAAAGGAGCCATCCAGGTGGCTCGCCAGATGTTGAAAGATATTTGGAAGTCCTCCATTCCTCTCCACAACAAGGTGGAGGCCACCTTCCATTTAACTGCCAATGGGGGATATCCGTTGACGGTTCTTTCGGCTTTGCTCATACTTCCAAGCCTATTTTTTCGTCCGTTTGTCCCTTGGCCAATGGCGGCCTTGGAGTGGACAGTGTTTTTTTTCTCTTTTTTCTCGATTGGTTTATTTTACGCGGTCACCTTGAGAGAACTCTATCCGGATTGGAAACGGCGCGTCCGATACATCCCTGGTTTGATGTCGTTTGGAATTGGAATGTGTCTGGTCAATACACAAGCGGTCATTGAAGGTTGGATGGGAAAATCCTCTGAATTCGTTAGAACTCCCAAGTACAACATTCAATCACCGGCTGATTCATGGAAAATGAAAACCTATGCGGCTGAATTGACCAATGTGAAATGGACCCCTCTGTTCTTTAGCGTTTACGCCTTGCTCACCTGGATCGTCGCGATTAAAGCGGGGCACTGGTCGTTGATTCCAACCGTGAGTTTGTTTTTCCTGGGGTTTTCATATGTCGCCACCTTGTCCTTTCAATATAGGAACAGGCATTGAAAATAACGGCACCGTTGATTGTGACGGTGGCTATTTTTCTTCGCGTGCCGCTGCTTTTCACCCCACCCATTCTTTCAGATGATATTTACCGTTATCTTTGGGATGGTCGGGTTCAATTGGCGGGAATCAATCCCTATGTCTATCCTCCTTCCGCACCCGAACTTTCCGCCTTGCGCACCCCTGAACATGCGTTAATCAATCATCCGACCCTTCGAACCGTGTACCCGCCTTTAACACAGTGGGTCTATCGATGGGGCGCGTTTTTTCATCCCACGATTTGGATGCAAAAAATTATTTTTACGCTGTTTGATGTGGCCACTATTTTTCTTTTGCTGGCGCTGTTGAAATTTAAAAATATGCCGCTTTCACGGGCCACTCTCTACGCTTGGAACCCGCTCGTTGTTATCGAGTTTTCCGGGTCGGGACACAATGACAGCTTGATGATTTTTTTCTTGACGTTGGCCTGTTTCCTTTACGCCAAGGGAAAATCAAGCGCGGCGGCGGTGGGGTTTGCGGCCGCCACATTGTCCAAATGGATCCCGGTTTTTATGATCCCCTGGTATGTCGTTCGCCGCGATTGGCGTTTTTTGGGACTCTATGGCTTGGTCTTTGCCGTGATATGTTTGCCCTTCGTTAAGGGGGTGGGGGACATGCTGCCTTCGCTTTCGCCGGCGGTATCGGGCCTTCACACCTACGCGCGAGATTGGGTTTTCAATCCCAGTTTGTACGTCGTGGTGGGGGAGTTTCTTCCTCATCCTCTCCATCGACGTATTTTCCTGGGGCTTTTATTGGTCGCTTTTTCACTTTGGTGGGCGTTTAAACAAATCAACAATCCGCTGCTTTATATTCTCGGATGTTTGATGGCCCTTCTTCTCTTGGGGCCGGTGGTGCACCCGTGGTACGTGACTTGGATCGTTCCATTTCTCTGTTTTTATCCGCTTTGGAGCGGATTGGCTTGGAGTGGAGTGGTGTTGATAACGTATGTGGTGTTGATTCGCTACCGAAGCGAAGGGGTGTGGCAATTGCCGCTGTGGGTGAGCGTTGTTGAATATTCAATTGTCTATGGTCTCTTAACAAAGGATTTATTTCGATGGTTGTCACCGTCATCATCCCCGCGTTAAATGAAGCGGGGGCGCTTCCGTTGGTGTTGGCTGAAATTCCACGGGCCCACGTGGATGACATCATCGTGGTGGACAATGGTTCAACCGACCCTACGGCCCTGGTGGCGCGCGAAGGCGGCGCCCGCGTTTTTCAAGTTCTCAAACGGGGATATGGCCGCGCCGTTCAATGCGGGTTAAAAAATTTAAAGCCTGAATGCGACACGGTGGTCATTCTCGATGCCGATCATTCTGATTTCCCAGAAGAACTCCCCAAGTTGTTGGACCCCATCGAACGCGGAGAGTTGGATTTTGTGATTGGGAGCCGAACCGAAGCCGCTCTCCCGGGATCCCTCATGCCGCAACAGCGCTTTGGCAATTGGCTGGCCTGTTTTTTTATACGGTTATTGTATGGCCAACGTTTTACCGACATGGGGCCGTTTCGCGCTCTTCGGCGCTCCACCATTGAAGCTTTAAAGCTGAAGGAACCCACTTTCGGATGGAACGTCGAAATGCAGTTGAAGGCCCTTAAAATGGGGTTTCGCGTGGGAGAGGTGCCAGTCCGCTATCGACCTCGGATCGGCCAATCCAAAATTTCCGGTACCTTGCGCGGTTCCCTTCAAGCCAGCGTGATTATTCTCCGGTCTCTCTGGAAATACCACTAAGGGCCATAGCCGCTAAGATACATTGGATTACTGACGAGCAAGAGAATTCCTCCCCACGTCGTGCAGTGGGGAGGAATTTCTTTACTCTAAATACTATTTTTTGGTGTAAGTGATTTTTCTCGTTACGGTGGTTTCGTTGCCGTTGCCGTCTCGAGCGAGAACGGTGATGCTGTTGATTCCTTCTTTGAGGTGGACCACGGCGGAAAAAGAGCCGTTGGGGCCCAAGAAAACCACCTGACCCTCCACCGATACCAATACGGCATCTTTGGCGTTTCCGGAAATGTCGCAGGCGGGGCTGGGGCCGATATGTTTGAACCCGTCCAAGGGTTGAATATTGAGCAGTTCGGGCGGGCGCGTGTCTTTGACGATTTTGGCGGGTTCGGAAAAGGCATTTTTATTTCCGAAAGCGTCCAAGAAAGCCACGCGCATGAAATAGATTCCATCGGGTATGTTTTGGGTTGAAATATCAAAGGCTTGATCGGTCCCGGCGGTTTTTTCGAACACGATGGACCTGAATTTGGAATCCTTTGCCAATTGGAGCTGATAACTGACCAATAAATTTTGCGCCATCAATGCTTTTGATTTTCCGGATTTGGATTCCGTTTCCTTCGGTGGCATCGTCGGTGGTGAAAAAGTGATCGGTTTGTTTGAAGCCTGTACGGACATTTTTTTTGTTTCCGGCGTTTTGAGGTTGGCGGGATCAAAATCTTTGAAGCTGGTCAAGGGCATGGGATCCAGGGGGGGTGCTGATTTTAATACTTGGGTTCCAAACCCCTCCTTAACGCGAACGGTTTTTCCTTTGGCGGTGACGTTCACTTCTCCTTTGTACACAAACACCACTTCGGTTTCATCTTCGCGAATTTTGGCTTGATATTCGGAATTGTTTCCTCTGGGATTGACCACGGTTCCCCCCGGCATGATAACTTTGGCCCGGGAGGCTCGCAGATCCCCTTGGAGCAGTTGGACTTCTTGGAGAATTCTTTCGGGTTTTAAAACCACATAGGAATTTTCATTGATCTGAACCACTTCCTTTGAAGGAAATTTAACTCGGGCCTGACTTTCTTTCATGGTACGAAGGCCATCTTCATATCTCAGGGTCATATTGACCGTGGCGGGTTTAAATTCCGACTCATTTTTTCTTTTGTACCGGACATCGGATACCATCGTTATCAGTTGGGCTGTTCGGTATTCTTCTTTGATAAGGGTGATCGGAATTCTTATTTTTGATCCGGGCAATGCGATGGTGGGATCCGCAGTGGGAAGATTGTTCACTTTCACGATCTCCGGCCATTTCTGAGGATCTTTCAAATATTTATTCGCGATGTCCCACATGGTGTCGCCAGGGCTGACCACCACCTCCTGTAAACTTTCTTGGGCCGCCACGCCGCCCAAGGGCAGGGTTAATAAGAATGAAAAGAGGAGCATTAACTTCATGCGGCCTTTTGCTCCTGACGGTCAGATAGGTTTTTGGGCAGCGTAAAAATAAAAGCGGCCCCTTTGCCGACCTCTGATTCCACCCAAATTTTCCCCATATGGGCTTCAACGATTCGTTTACAGATAGTGAGTCCAAGCCCCGCCCCGCCTTTAAAATGACCTTCGACTTGCTTAAATTTGTCGAACACTTTTTCCAAATAATCTTTCGGAATGCCTTCTCCCGTATCCTCCACAGAGCATCGGAGATGGTCTGCCTCCTCTTTCACTCGAAGCGTAATGCTGCCTTGATCGGGCGTGAATTTGGTGGCATTGCCGACCAGGTTCACAAAAACCCGTTCAATGAGATTGGGATCAAGGGGTGTTTCGGGAATATATTTCGGAATGTCCATCGTGAGTTTGATGCGGCTTCCTTTCGCTTGGGGCATAAATAATTCAATCACGCGACCGGCGATCAGCTCCAAACTGGAAGGCTCAATGTGCAAGGTGAGCCGGTTGGACTCAAGTCGAGCCAGATCCAAAATGTCGTTGACCATGTTGGTCAAACGAAGGGAAGCTTTGTCCATGGTTTCAAGCATCTTGATTTGCATTTCGTTCATGGGGCCTGTTTGCCCGGATTGAAATAGGCGAATGAATCCGCGAATGGCAGTGAGCGGATTTCTTAAGTCGTGGGTTATCGAATGCAAAAATTCTTCTTTCATGGAGTCAATTTCTTTTTCAAGCGTGATATCGTGGATGACTGTCACCAATCCCAATAACTCTTCTTTTCCAGGGGTTCGAACTTCTTCCGCGGAAAGAGCGTAAAATTTTTCATTTTCATTTTGAGTCAATTTCACTTCGACGGCGCTTTTCGACTTGGGGTTGGTGAGTAAATCCATGCAGGCCGTTTTGAGTTCAGGAGAGGGGAGATATTTCCACAAGGGATATCCCAGCACCGGCTCTTCCTCCGCAATGCCGAGAATCTGTTTGGCCATGCGACTGATCAATTGAATTTTCCCTTGATAGTCGGTCATGATGATGCCGTCTTTGATTGAGAAAATAATGGCTTCTGTTTTCTTCTGTTCGATGATGAGTTTCTCTACTTGTAATTCCGCGTAGCCCTTTAGCTTCACCATCATTTCATTGAAGGTTTGAGCCAATTCCTCAATTTCGTCTCCGCTTTTGATGACCACGGGGTCTGGAAAACGTCCACTGCCCAGGTCCACGCTTTTGGCGAATTCAGAAATTTTGAGCAGGGGGTTGACCAACGATCGGGTCAAAAGGATGGCGGCGATGATGGCGAATAGAATGGTGATCACAATAAAAATGGCGGCTTGGCGTTGTCCTTTGGCACTGGCTTGGTAGGCCTCTTTTCTCATTTGTTGGGTGAAGATGACGCCTCCCAATTGAGAGATGGGGGCCGAAGCCCCGACCCAAGCGATTCCATTTAAGTCGACAAATTCCCTGGCTCCCAGATTTCCGGAGAGGGCATTTTTAACCATGGACTCATCCAGGCTTTTATCGCTCGATCCAATAAACTTTGAAGGGGAGAGGAGGGTGCCTTCCGGTCCCACATAGGTCGCAAAACCGGTTCGTCCGATATTTTCTTGGCCGATCATCTCGCAGAGGTCATTGATGGACATTTTGATGTAGAGCGCGTTTTTTCCAATCGGAGAATCAAAAGGGAGGTACAGTTCGGCCATTGTGAAGTTGTTTTCTCGAGTAACTTTGCGCGTTTGGTCGCCCGTGGCTTTAAACTTTTGAAACAAGGGCAGATGCGCGTGTGATATGAGGGCGGGGTTTTTGTCCACCTCGGGGGCCAAAAGGGGGTTGTAGGCTTTGATCACTTCGCTGCCGTTGTTGGCCACGGCGGAGATAATCCCGAAATGGGAGGAGGAGTCAATCAGAGCGCTGAGAAGTTTTTGACGATCTTCCCAGCTGGCGGCGGGGTTTTTAATGGCGTCCAATGCGATTCCCATTTGAGAAACGATGGTGGACAAGCGTTCATCAAATCTTTCAGCCATCGATTGCGCCAACTTCATGTGGTAGCGTTGGACCTCGAATTGAAGGCTTTCGCTGTTGATACCGACCACAATTTTTCCCACCAAAGCCACCGGGATAACCGTGATCAACAAAAGCATGATTAAAAATCGCGGAAAGAGGCGTAATTTCAACATGAACATGTGATTCAAGTGTAGCCTCTGGGGCCCCTGTTTCAAGAGACAAAACAAAGACTTGTTTTTGATACACTGCGCGCCCGTGCAATCGAATAAATCGAACCCTTATCGGTTTTTTCCTCTCTTCTTCTTGTTGGTCATTTTTGCCTGCCAATTGGCCATTCCCCTGGAGTGGATTGCCTGGAAGTCTTCCCCGAAAATTGCCTTGACATTCGACGATGGCCCTCGCCCCGCTCCGACCTCTCTTTTATGCGAGCTTTTGGACCGGTATCAAGCGCCTTCCACCTTTTTTGTGGTGGGAGAGGTGGCGGCCCAATATCCAGAGGTCCTTCACCAATTGATTTTGGCGGGACATGAGGTGGCCAATCATTCCTGGTCTCATCCGGATATTCGCCGGATCTCTCCAGTCCAGTTTTTTCAGGAATTGGAGAGAACACGCCAATTGATTCTTCGCTTGACCGGAAAAAATACCTTTCTGTTTCGAACTCCTGGCGGCAGCGAAAAGTATTTGCGCACGAAATTTCATGTTCCAAACGGATATCAATTGGTGTTGTGGGATGTTCACAGCCGTGACCAGGAAGGGGTCTCCGCGGTTCAAATTGCCGACCGTATTCTCTCTGATGTTAAGAGTGGAGATGTTATTTTGATGCACAATGGGTTGCGGTCTACCCGGGAAGCGTTGGAGATCATCATCCCCACGCTCCAAGCCAGAGGGTATGAATTCGTGACGGTTTCGGAATTAATTCGCATTCGAAAGGCCCAGGTTTCGTTAAGAGATATTTCTTTCTTGCGTGGATAGATGAAAATAAAAATTTTCATTGTTGTTCTTCTCATGATGAGCGGACTTTTCTGGCCGGGAACAGGTCGAAAATGGGTGGAGATCAATGTGCTGGAAGGTCACAATTCTCATGATGTGGCCCGGCAACTGATCTCCACGGGTCTTATTCATACGCGTGTTCCATTTTTGGGGTGGGTCAAACTGCGCAATGCCGGAAAGAAAATACAAGTGGGCCGATACCGGATTTGGGCTGGCCGATCGGCCTATTGGATCGTTGATGATTTAATTCAGGGCCGCGTGGAAAAGGTGCGGGTGGTGATCCCTGAAGGCTTCGCTTCTTGGCAAATCGCCGAACGGCTGGATGAATTGGATATTTGTGAAAAAGAGGCGTTTAAAGAATGGGTCAAAAAAGAAGAACTGGAAGGCTATTTGTTTCCCGCCACCTATGACTTGCCCAATGGCTTAACTCCCAAAAGTGTGACGCAAAAATTAACCGCCCAATTTTCTTTGCGATGGACACCGGAATTCGAAGCTCGCGCGAAAGAGTTGGGCCTGACCCAATCCCAGGTGGTGACGTTGGCCTCGATCATTGAAAGAGAAGGCCAAATGAAAGAGGAGTTGCCGCTTATTTCCGCGGTTTATCACAACCGATTGCGTAAAAAGATGCGTCTTGAGGCCGACCCCACGGTCCAGTTCGCAATGGGGTATTGGAAATCGCGTCTTCTGTATTCGGATTATCGAAACACCCTCTCTCCCTACAACACCTATTTGCATACGGGACTCCCGCCGGGACCCATTTGTAGTCCAGGCGAAGCGGCTTTGCGCGCGGCCCTTTGGCCGGCTGAGTCCAATGCCCTCTATTTTCTCGCCAAAGGAGATGGAACGCATATTTTTTCCGAAACCTACCGAGAACACACCAACCAAGTCAACAAGCGAAACCGGTCGAGGCGATGAGTCTCTCTCAATCAGATTTCGAACTTCTTCTGCAAGCCAACCGTATCCTTTCCTCAAAACTGGATGCCACCGATGTGTTGCAAGCGGTGATGGAGTTGGCCACCAAAGTGGTGAAGGCTGAAGCCTCTTCATTGTTGTTGTTGGATGAAATTAAAAATGAATTGTATTTCGATGTGGCTTTGGGGAGCGTCGGTCCATCCGTGAAACAAATTCGCTTGAAGGTGGGAGAAGGCATCGCGGGATGGGTGGCCAAAGAAAGGCGCCCCTTGATCGTCAACGATGTTTCCGCCGATCCAAGATTCTCCTCTCGTGTGGACAAGTCCACGCGTTTTCAAACCAAATCCATCCTCGCGGTGCCCTTGGAAGCCAAGGGGAAATTGATCGGTGTTGTGGAGGCCCTGAACAAGGAACATGACGGCCAATTTTCTTCCCAAGACCAAGAGGTTTTTGAAATTTTTGGGAGTCAAGCGGCCATCGCCATTGAGAACGCGCGTTTGTTTTCTGAAGTGACCCGGGAAAGAGAAAAATTAAACACTGTTTTTTCTGAAATGTCGGATGGGGTGATGTTGTTGGACGCCGAGCGCCGCATTTTGCTGATTAACGCTTCAGCAACTCGTTTGTTGGGATTGGTTCCAGAAAAAACGGTGGGTGAAACTTTTCAAGCGGGTCTTTTACCTGACTTTAATTCAACGCCGCCATTGGAAGAGGTTTTTTCTAAAAAAGACCATCTCCACGAGGTGGAGTGGGTTCGACGCGCCGGAAAAGATTTGGTTGTTTCCGCCCTTTTTGTTCATCTGGAACCTGACGAAAAAGGGACCGAGCAGGGAACGCTCATCATGATGCAAGACGTGACCGAGGAAAAACGCGGCGAGATGCTCAAACGGAATTTTCTGTCTCTCATCTCCCACAAACTTCGAACGCCGCTCACGGTGATCCTGGGTTATGGCCCCCTTTTGTCTTCCGATACGTCCAAAATGACGGAGGGCCAAAAAAAGGCCATTCATGCCATATGCGCGCAAGGACAACATTTGAGCGGATTGGTTGACAAGTTGTTGCGTTTCACGCTGGTGGAATCGGATTCTTTTGAAAAGAAAATGGCGCCTTGTTCGCTCGAACCCCTCCTTCATGAAGCCATCAAAACAGGAGTGGAAGAAGGGTTGGAGGAGAAAATTAAAGTGGATGTTTCTTTGGCATCTCTCCCAAAAATTTCCGCGGATCCGGCCTTGTTAAGAGAAGTGTTCAAAAATTTGCTTGAAAATGCCTTTAAGTTCAATGACAAACCCGACAAAAAAATTCTCGTTGACGCGAAGGAACAAGGGGATTTTGTGACCCTTCATGTGACAGACAATGGCGTCGGCATTCCACCAGAGGAGCAGGAAAAAGTGTTTCAGAAGTTTTATCAGGTGGAGAATTCATTCACGGGGCAGGTGGCGGGCGCGGGCTTGGGTCTGGCCTTTTGTAAAAAAGTGATGGAAGCGATGCGAGGAAGTATTTTATTGGAATCTGAGATTGGCAAAGGAACCCGCGTGACACTCAAATTTCCCAAAGCATGATTCCCTTCTTTCAAGAATTGTTGGGATATGGTGACTTTTCAGATTATTTTGCCGAAGAGTCTTCCACCCTGTCGCTTCGTTGGGAGGAAGGACGAATAGAGTCTATTACGCGTTCAGATGATTCAGGCGCGGGACTTCGTTATCTGAACGGAGCCGAAACCCGGTTCGCGCATGCCGATCTTAACCAACCCGTTTCGGGGAAGGGGTCCGTTGAGAATGAATCGAAGTTAATACGGCTAAAGAATTCTTTAATTTCAGGTCTATCCCCCAAGCCTTGCGGCGCGAGTCGGGGAGTCATTTCTAAAACACACAACATTCGACAGTCGCCCACCACTGTTGCTCTTGAAAAGAAAATTGCGCTTCTCGAGCGCGCCTATAAAGCAGCCAACACGGGGCCCCACATTCGCCAAATCAATGTGAATTATGGAGAGAAAATTAAGAATATTTTTTATCTCAATTCACTGGGGGAGTCGTATCGAGAAGAAAGGGTCTATTCGGTTTTCAGTCTCACCGTGGTCACCGCACGGGCGCGCGACACCCAAACGGCCTATGAATCCTTGGGCGGATTGGTGGGTTTCGAATTGTTCGAGGGGGACCGAGTGGAGCGTTTGGCGGCGGAGGTGTGCAAACGGGCCCACCTGAAATTGGACGCGCCGCAGGCGCCCGTGGGGGAAATGCCAGTGGTGATTGCTTCCTCCGCTGGAGGAACTTTGATTCATGAAGCGATTGGCCATTCCCTGGAGGCGGACGCGGTGTTGGAAGGAACGTCGCCTTCCTATGTGGGAAAAATCGGGACGCGGGTGGCCCATCCGAAATTGACGGTGTATGACGACCCCACCGTTCCGGGGGCAAGAGGGTCCTTCCATTTTGATGATGAAGGCACTCCTTCCGAGCCCACGAGGCTCATTGAAAATGGGGTTTTGAAAACCTATTTGTACGACCGGTTGTCCGCAGGGAAAGCGGGGCGGAACTCAAATGGGCATGGGCGCCGAGAGTCCTACGCTCATCGGCCCATTCCCCGCATGTCCAATACTTTTGTGGCCCCCGGGCCCGATGATCCGGCCGACATTCTGCGCGATTTTAAAAATGGGCTCTTGGTGACCAAAATGGGCGGTGGGCAAGTGAACACGGCCAATGGAGATTTCGTGTTTGAGGTGGAAGAAGGATTTCAGGTGAAAAACGGGATTCGAACGATGGTGCGCGGCGCTACCTTGCTCGGCAATGGGCCCAAAACACTGCTCGAAATCGACAAGGTGGGCTCTGACCACGGTTGGGCCATTGGCACCTGCGGAAAAGAAGGCCAAGGCGTCCCAGTCTCAGACGCTCTACCGACCGTGCACATCAAAAAAATGGTGGTCGGCGGCCAGTAAAAAAGTCGGTCGTTTCCCATTGCGGCGACACCACGGAGTTGATCATGCCGGTATGGGAAATGAGAACAAGCCCTACCTGCCGTTCAAGAAATGCTCTTATTGCATCGCCAATCCCGGTATATTTGGGATTTTCCCTACCGCTTTTAAAAATCTGGTCGAGATAAATTCCTTCGTTACCAGATGTTGCGAACGGTAACCAACCGAAATTGCTCCTTGGAAATGGTTCCACTAAAGCTTCCTTCCGCAGCTAAAACCAACCGTAAATAGTATTGAACCGCGCCGCTATTTCCCATGGAGGCCACTTCAAACCCTCCGGGAAAATCATTCGATGCCAAAGCAAATTCCGGAACGGTGTGAAGGGTTTGTGTTACCGAAAATGTGGTATTGGGGCACACGCCGTAATGAAACCCTCCCATGGCTCTTCCTGTTTTTAACGTAAGCAAAGGCCGCGATTCTTTCTTTTGTACCAAAAGTGAACCGGACGGGATGCTGGTGATGAACCCATTCACTCCATCCAACTCGTAGAAAGCCGTGGTGGCATCTTCCACTGAGGGATCCCAGGCGTAGGTGATGTTCCGGGCCACAAGTTGCTGGACGGTTTTGTCTCTTAGGTAATCCGGCGCAATATTGGGGATGGCCATCAGTTGCAAATAATCGGCGTAGGAAAGACTGGACCACTCGTATAAGTTTAAAAGCGGATGCCCGGCAATTTTTTTACTCGTCGCGGGATCGGGAGCCAGATAATAATAGTGGAATTGGAAAATTTCAATGCAAGCCCCGGTGGTGTCGAACTTTTCGGTCTTCCCAGTGCGGGCGAAAAAGAGACTGTTTCCGACTTTTGCTCCATCGGGAGAAGAAGGGGATGAGAAGCGGTCCCATTGGGAAAGTTTGCTTCCTGTAAGCACAGGGGTCTCGATGTCTTCCAGTAAAGCGAGAAGCGGATCGGAATCAAAAAAGACCCGTTTTGAAACAAGCAGTCGGTTACCGATTTCATTGAGAACCGACTGTCCCATGGAATTGAGAGAAGTCCGAGTTTCATTTGAGGTGGAAGACCGCGTCAGTTGTCGGATGGCGGTGACGCTTCCGGTAGCAATGACAATGGTTAGGGCCGAAGCCACCAGGACTTCAACCATCGAGATACCTTGGGAGTTTAGTTTTGAATAGTGATCCATCGCTCGTAATACCCGTAAGAGAGTTCAGTCGCATTGCCCAATGTGGCCAATGCGGTGGGATGGGCAAAAGACTCAACTCGAATAAGATAATTTCCGGCTGGAAGTCCGTTGAGGTTCCAGGTGAAAGGAGAACCAACACTCACAAGATAAGGACGGCCCGATACGGCGGGCTGGTTGGAATTTGCCAAGAACCAAGTTTGGCCTCCATCTCGGGAATATTTTATCTGAGTGAGGCTTCCCGAACCTGCAACGTTGGATGGCAGCGTGTTGGTCACATAACCAAGTCCCAATCCTCCTGTGTCATAGGTGGTATGTTTGGTAGCGTAGGGCTGGCCACCCCATCGTTTTCCTTCCGTTGTCCAAGCAATCGTGAGGGAGGTTGTGCCGCTCGGAATTCTTGCATTCGCGGCCGGTTGAGTGATTCTTAAATAGGGTGGCAGGGGCCCGGCACTAAAAGGCCCTGATTTATTTCCCACAAGAGAAGCCATGATGATTCCCCGAACTGTAGCCGCCAGGCCAAAACGAATTTGTTCGTACAAATCCGCTGCTTGAAATCCATTGATCAACAAGAAGCCAGGTCCCCACGCACCAGCAGGGTCGCGGCTGTGAAATAAGGCGCTGGCGCCTCGAGATCCGCCAACATTGGTCCCGTAATAAATATCAATTTCCCCCCAACTTTGTTGAGCCCCGCCTCCCATAGAGTTCACAATATAGGGGACAGAGGCAAAGGGGGACGGATCCAAAGTGAAATTAAACGATTGCGCCAAGTCTTGCGCTCCCTCGGTGAGATCTACGGTGGTTCCGTTGGGGACCGATGCAACAGGTACATGTTCAAGATCGTTTGCCGTGTTCATAAACAGATTCATCCCTTCCCTCTCAAGCTTGCGGGACAGGTTGGGTGAAAGGGGAAAGGAGAAGTCAGGGGTTCCGGGAGTTTGAACCGGCAGGTTCATCGGCGCTCGGAAGAATTTGTCCCGGCCCGGATTCGTGGTATTGGCCGTGGTCATTAAATTCCCTCCAGCCGGGTCCGACCAAATGTCGTATTGGTTATCCGGATAGAGTTCTCCGATCCAGCTCAAAGCCGTCCAATCCGTGGTATTGTTCACACCGGTGTAGCGAACAATATGTTTAGGAGAAGCAATCTGCGTGGGAGAGGGCACCAAATCCGCCAGACCTCTAATCTCATCCACCCAAGCCACATTCGAGGCGTCCGGAACCCAGGGTTCTGTTTTAAACGGCAACCCATTTGTAAACCGGCTGTCCGTGGCGCCAAATTCACCACCCAAACCGTAATAGAAGTGATTTTGGCCCATGAGATTGGTGTAAAGATTGCTGGTGGGATAAATGGTCCACATATACATCGCCAATAATTGCGGGATATATTCGTGGGAAACATCGGCCCCGCCGTTGGGGGACCAGCCCGGGAAACAAATATTGTTCTGGTCTCCGGGCCAAATGTAAGGGGAGAAGATCGGATCGCCCATATGTTGGAAGAGCTCGGTCCGGGGGATGCTTCCGACTGTATAAACATACGTCCGCGAGTAATTGGTAATGGGTGCGTTGGGTGGGGTGTCGGTGTCTCCAATCCAAGTTTCCACATTGAGAGTGGAAAAGGGAAGATTCCGGAGGATTATACGGACCCGGGCCGTATTCTTCTGTACATCACCTACGGTGGTTAAATCCGCGGTTCCTTCCAACATTCCATCAATCTGATCGAAACTTCCGCAATCGTTGTGGCAACCCAGAGGGGATGGAATGTATTCCAATCCGTAGGCGCGCTGATTGGAGGAAAGGCCCGTTTGAGAACCAGCCATATAGGGGTGGCGGACCGGCAGATTGTAAAGTTTGATGAGAGTGGTGTTGGCATCGGGATAAATGACATCAAAGTCAGTAGGGTTAGCAACTTGCCAGGCGTAGGCGGGCAAGGGGGCACCGTTGACTTTCCGAATTTGAAGATCTCCGGCATTAGCAGCAGTAAATTGAACATGTTTGTTAAGGCGAATTGTTACCGTCGGAATAACGGTATTGGTTGGAAAATTTTCAGGGTCAATGGCATACGGATAAACTCGGAGATACGTTGCTTGTCCCGGCGTCATTCCCAAATATTCCGGATGGGTCACCACTCGAATGTTGGGAAGATTGACCGGGTCTTTGGCTGCGTCGGAGTAATACCGTAATGGAGGAAAGGGTGTTAACTCCGAGTGGAGATTAACAATAATAGAGTTGTTGGAGACGCCGCTGGGACTCGGATCTCCGGGAATTAAGTCTTCCATTAACTGAACCAAACTGATTTCCGGCCGGGGTTCTCCTGCGGCATCAGCCGCCGCTACGGCCTGGTCGAAGCGTTCGATTTCATCGGGGTAGCGCAAGGCGTGATTGAATTGATCCGCGAGGGAATAGGAATTGGGATTTTGAATGGTACCGTCCACATTGATTCTTCCCCCGAATTCATTGGGATCGTAATAGGTTGTGTCATCGTTGCTCGCCGTCCGTGTTTTGCCGGGATAAAAGTAAACCCATGGCGGTGCTTCTTGGTCGGTGCGCTTAGCGCGATTAATATAAGGAGCATAGAAAGGGTCACGACCGTAGGCGGTTCGGGTGATCCAAGAAATTCGGAATTGGAGTCCCGGGTTCCGGTTTTGCAAATCTTGAATAGCAGTTTGGAAGGATGTTTTGATGTCCGCCATGGATTCTTTTATCGAGGGGATATTTTGGATGGCAATGGCGTAGATATGGAATACTTCGCTGGAAGGGGAATCCACTCGACCGTCATCCGTGATTCGAAGAATATTCATAGCTTCGGCCAAAAGGGAATGATCGCTTCTCTTGAAAACCTGAACGGAGATTCTGCGAAGAGAAGGATCGTTGGGAACCGTGTCCACCTGAATTCGACGCGCGTAAAGGCGGCGTTCATTTCCGCTGAGGTTGTGGTCGTGGGTTGTTACCCCCGCCAGTGTGGTCAAAATTAAATTGTCATTTCCTTGGTCATCATAAGATTCAAGATCAGGAGTCGTGACAACCGCGCCTCTCAGTTCTTCAATCAACTGTGCGGCCTTTTGAACGGCAAAAGCCTTCATCTCCACATGCCGCGTCTGTGTGTTGACTAAATTGAATTGTCCCAGGAAAACGGTAAGGACTACAAGCAGGATGGCAGAGGCAATGATGGCTTCCGTGAGAGTAAAACCTTCGGTTCGATAATGATTCTTCATTGGACTTTTCCTTCCAAGGCGACTGATTTGATTTCACGGTAAGACATAAGGGATCGGCGGATTTGATCCAAAACCGGTTCTTGATATTCGATGGTCACATTATCGGACGTGCCGTCCAATAAGAGGGTGCCACCGACCACCAAGGCGCCGCGAATAACCGCGGGTCCATAAATGGCCGCGTTTCCTGCGACATAGATTAAGCCGTTAAAATTTGCTGCTTCCGAAATCGTTAAATTCCCATTCACATATAGCAGGCCTCCTCCTTCCAAGGGGTCACTCTCATTGAATATTGCGTTTCCATTAATGAAAACCAACGCCATGGTTGGATAGGGGCCGAGATCAACCACATTCCGTTCCACCCGATCGGATACCAATCGCAAAACGCTTTCCGGGGCGTCGAAAAAATTGGCGGGAGAGATGGGTCCGGGTGCGACCAAATCCACTTCCGCTCCCAAGGCTCCGCTGATATCGAATCCCGACCCGGTTAACGTGGGACTTCCACTGTCGTCGAAGAAGCCGAACCCCGCTCCCGATCCTCCTTGAATGTCCGCGTCATTTTTAAGTGTCAGTTGGTTTCTATCGTTCAGAATCACCGCCGCGGTCGGAACTGAAAGAGCGATGCGGCGAATTTCAGCGGACGACTGCGCTACGGAGAGAATTTTATTGGGTTTCTCATTGAACCGCGCCTGGGGATCAATTTTTCGGTAGACGTAACCTTTACAAAAAATCTGCCAAGCCAATCCTTCTCCTGTGCTTCTACCGGGAATCCGGCTGGCCGTCACATCATGCACGGCATCGGGGATGTACAAGGGATCCAGCGAATCTTGATAAGCGGTGTGCTGGCGTTTGATTTCATAGCGGCCCCAAATCTTACTTTCCGGCGACAGCTCAAATTCTTTGACCAACCCGATGGCCTCGTCTTCCGGTGTCATGGTATCCGACATCGACGGCAACACGTTGTACAACGGTTGGAAAACAGAGTCCGGGAAGGTGAACACATTGGCGTCGCGGTTGGTGACCGCCACCGGCTGAAGGGTTTGCCGACGAAACCACCCGATGGCGTCCTGAACACCGGAGCGGGAAACGTTCATGGCTTGAGTTGACAGACGATAGTCCAAATTGGTCTTTTGGGAAAAAGATTTAACCAAGGAAAATGCTCCCCAGAGGAAGATGAGGGCGGTAATGCCCATCACCAGCATGATGGTGAAATAGCCCTTTATTTTCGTTTTAGTTCTCATAATCATCAAATATGCAACGTATTGGCCACTCCTTTTTATTTGAAAATACTTGATAATAAGCATTCCGCGCGGCAGAGATCGCGCGGAATGTTTATTGTGGCGGATTCACCCGTCCTGGTTCCCAATCGGGAACTATTGGGGAAAGTGGGACGGGCCTATGAAAAGCTCAACCGATTGTCCTGGAAATTGCTGACCAAGGATGGGCGCTTTGATTTCGTCCTGTTGTAGTTATCACTTGTCGGAGGCAGATTTCTTGGAGCCAGTAAAAAAAGTCGGTCGTTTACATTTTTTTTACAAGTCCGTAAGGGGATCTTAATATCGAAATTATTAAATGATCCCTCTATGAAACGGCATCGGTGGATCTTGTTTTTATATGAAGTAATGTTTGAAGTACGCCGTCGCCCCGGCCTGGCTTTTAAGTGGAGTGATTGTTGGCCAGTGAATAAACCGGGGCCCAGTTGTTCCAAAAGAAGGTGCGATGAACGCACCTCCCTCTCCGGAGAGGCTGGGTCCCGGCTTATACTCTCCTCGACGCACACATCCTTTAAAAAATGGGCCGGGACGACGGCAATGCTTGATCCTTTGTTGGGTTACTGCTGAGCCGCGCTATGTCATTCATCTGTAAAAAGGGTATTCCCACTGCGCTCACGGTCCTGTATTTTTTGACCCATTGCGTCTTTATTCACGCCGCTGAAATTAATTTTTGGAACGAACGAAAAAAAGCTTCGGGTTCAACGCGTCAAGCCCCCTCTCAAATGGCGGCTCTTCCACATTTGCCGGTTCATTTTCTCGGAAATATCACTTCGAAGGTGAACCCTTCGCAATTCCAGACGCTTTCGGGGTCACCGGAAAATAATTCGAACCCTTCCCTCTTTCTAGATCAATCGCAAGGGTTGGATTTAGCGGCGCTCCTGCCCTATGGAACCATCCGAAAAGTGAGGCGGGGACTTTCCGGTCATCCTCATCTGCCAATGGTCCTCCATATTCAAGACATCCACAAGAATCACGAAGCGCAAAGCAATATTGGGAAAGCCATTCGGACGTTGGTGGAAAATAATCAAACCCCCTTGGTGGCCCTTGAAGGATCTTCCGGTGAGATTGATTTAACGGCCTTCCGAATTTTCCCGGACCAGGTAATCGTTAAGAAGACAGCGGATTATTTGTTGAAAAATGGAGGGATATCGGGGCCCATTCACGCGTTGATGACTCTGCCCAGTCCGTGGCGCCATTCTTCCAAAGAAAATTCTGTAATTAAGTCGAACTCTTCTTTTCCAAAAATAATGGGAATTGACGACGAGGCCCATCATGCCGCCAACGTGGCCAACTATCTCGCCGCCGCCCCCCTTCAAAAAAAATTGAAAGAAGATCTGGAGCAGAAGATTTCTGCGTTAGAGTTGGAAAAAGAAAAACGGATAAATTCTGAATTGTTGAAATTTGACCGTGCGGTCGGGGCTTTTCGAAATGCGGAAATGCCTTTGGGGACATTTGTTCGAGAGTTGGCGAAAGGGTTTACGAATGAACCAGCGGGTTCGTCTCAACAACAAATCAACAATTTTCTTGAGGTTATTCATCTTGAATCAACATTGGATTTCAAACAAGTGGAGCGGGAACGTGACGAATTGTTGTCGGTCCTCGCGTCCCGCCTTTCCGCTGAAGAATCCCGCTTGTTTAGGGATCAATGTATTCGAGTTCGCCTGGGTCATTTGGGACTGGCGGATTTTTATTCCACCCTCCAACAAATCTGCGCCCTCCACCATGTCAACAATTCCAAATGGGAAATGATGGAGACCTATCTTCGCTACTTATTTCTATCGAGGAAAATCGATCCCGAAGAATTGTTCGAGGAGATGAGAAAAACAGAAGAATCAATTTATTCCGCTCTGATCAAAACCGAAGAGGAAAAGACGCTCATTCAAAAGTCGCGGTATCTTTATCTGGTCGGGAAATTGGTGGATTTTTCTCTGACAAAAGAGGAGTGGGAGGAATACAAAGCGGTAGTCCCTGGCACGAGGAAAAACAATTCGTTTCTTGCGCCAACTGCCAATTACGAAAATTTTTACCACGAGGCTGAACGGCGCGACCAAAAGATGGCGGAAAACTTCCTAAAGGCTGTTCTTGGGGACAGTTGTGAAATGGACAAATTCGTACCTAAAGGTACTGTAAAAAACGCTGTCGCCCCGGCATGTTTTTGGCCGGGGCCCAGGTTTTCTTCCGACGGTGAACCTGGATCCCGGCCAAAAGATTGCCGGGATGACGGCTTAAAGCTTACTTTCGCAACAGTCTCTCTTGGAACGAAGAAGGTTAAGGCATTCCTTGTCCCGAGCTCTCAGCACCAAGAACAAAGTATTGCCGTTCTGGTCACAGGGGGTTTTCACTCAGACGGCATCAATCGGCTTCTTGAGAAGGCTGGTTTGACCGTGGTTGATTTTGTTCCGCGTGTGACGCGCGTGGAAGGGGAAACGGGCCCCGCCTATTTAAGCGCCTTCGCGCAAGAAAAAACCCCGCTCGACAAATTGTTTGAGGGTCAGAAACTTTTCTTGGCGGAACCCGGTATTTCTTTTGCGGCTTTCAATCGCGGATTAATTTTGATCTTGGCGGAAGCCACGGCCAAAGGTACGGTTTTGTTTGAATACCTCTGGGTTTGGGGGTGGGTTTTTTGGAAAGGCCCCCGCCGACTTGTTTTACGTTCAGCCCAACGGGTCAAAAAAGGCGCCCTCCTGACTTTTGACAGCAGCCGAAGCCCCGGACGTAAGTCCGGGGTTACCTCTTCGCAGTACTTTTCCGGGGATTCAAGCCCCGGAAAAGTGGCTCCGTTGTATGGAGCCCTTGACTTCTTTAAGATCAGCGCTGATCTTTCTCCCAAACAATGGGGTCATTTGAACTTGGGACGAACTTGGGTTGATGGGGGGCGAAGGGCAGATCAATTGAGTCCTCGCGGAGGAATGTGGCCGTGGTTGAGGCATGATTACACGCGGTTGGCCCAGGAAAAAGGCGCTTTCACCGGCACTGTGTTGGCGCCTCTGGGGAAGGGGTCTATCCCGGTGGTGGCGGGAACGTTGTTGGGAGGGGTTTTGGCAGGCTGGGGGGCGGGACTCCCTCTGGGATCGGTGGAAACATGGGAGGTGGTTCTCTCATTTCTTGGTTTTCAAATGATGGTTTTTTCGACCCTTATTACAGGGTCCAATGATTTCGTCCCCTCAGAAAAATCCATGGATAAATTTACCAAAGGCCCAAAAGAACGTATCAAAAATATATGGTCTCAATGTGAAGCCCAGGTCAAAAATGGTTTTAATTTAACAAGAAAAAAATTTGAAGAGATCTTGGGGAGGTGTGACCCTGATTTGATCCCCTCTTTCCAAAAAAATTTTTCTGATCAACAGTCCGAACTTTGGTTTTTCCCCGAGAATTCAAACCTTACTCCTTCGGCGATTCGGATTTATGCTTTGGCGTTAGAAGCCATTAAGTTGCATCCAAGAAAGAACCCAGATCAAAACATGGCGCATCGAAATCAAGATTTTAAAAAATTACTTAGGGAGAACAATATTGAAGTAGATGTTGTTCTGAATTTAATTAACCAATCCGAAGTCATGTCCCTTTTGAAATCCATTTCCCTCTCGGGCGTGGGAATTGGGGACAATGAATTTACCCAACTGATGAATGACTTTCAGAGAAGAAATTCGATAGAAAGAGATGAAGAACAAAACAATCCGATATCCAATCGAAAGCAAGGAAAGAAGAGATGGCGCGGCGCCGCTTCACCAGCGAAGACTGAACCAGCAGGTCAAATTATGCAGGTGCAAATTGCAGCTGCACAAGACCAAGCGTTGAATCAAAAGCTAAATACAATATTTTCAAAAGTAATAACGACGCGGAAAGAAGATGAAAACCATCTCGTAGAGGAATTGAATTTAAAGCCAGAAAAAGAAATTCCTCTTGATTTGAATTTGCGTCTCACCAAATCTGATGGAAATTCAAACCCTGCAAATAATGCCTTGAACCTGGAACTTATTTTCAGAGATTTCATCAAAAAAGTTCTCCATAGGATCGCTGAATCCAAGATATCGCCCAAAAAAAAGATCGGGCTCGGTATCAACATCGATGCAAGGCTGGAAGAGAAAAGCATATCCTTATATCATGTGGAGGTCCCCCCCGAATATCAATTCCCAATTTATGAAGAACTTGCCCATTGTTTTGTTCTTAGATTTCCCGGAGTTCGAACCCGTCATCCCTTTGTGTCGCCCCAGGACAATGTCCGCGATTTATTACGGCTTTTTAATGTTACCTATAGTCCAACGCAGATAAATGATTTTGGGGGATCGTTTGATTTCCAACCTCTTTCAACCATGTTGGACCAACAATCTGGATCCTCTTCGTTTTCGTTTCAAATTCGCTCCAACTCCTCAGAAAATATCATTCAAACCCATAACCAACTCGATTTAGAGGGGAAGATTCCCAATCAAGTAAGGGATATCAACGGAGGCCCCCATACAAACCAAACTGAAATAATTCAGCAGGGCAAACCCAATTCCCTAGGATATGTGATGGCGCAGTTGGGGTTGTGGGGGGCTTGGGGGCGGCGGCACACGGTGGGGATGGGGTGGTTGTCCATGGGACTTGAGGCCTTGGGATTGGTGTTATTTTCCTCGCACCTCTTGACGGGATCTTGGATGACCGTGTTTGTGAACCCTTATGCCGTCTCATTCAGTTGGACCGCGGTGGGCACAATGGGACTATTGTTGGTCGCCGCGTCTTGGCTGCACACCCTACTCGACCAGTTCCGGAAGAATCAACGCTTGGATAAATCCAGTCTCCCGCGAGGGGACCCCTCTTTTGTTAACGGCCTCGAGACTTTTTCTCATCATTTGATGGGTTTCTCCCTTTACCTGGCCCCCTTGTTCGTCCCCGCCCTGGCTCTGGTCCTTCCCTCCCCGCTGATATTCACGGCCCTCTTGTTCACCGCCTTTGCCTTGGCCATCCTCTTCCACGCCGCCTTTGACGCGCGGGAGATGAACGCGGACAGATATTTGCTGAACAGCAGGGGTGAAACGTTTGATCAAAAATGGAACCAGGTTATTGACTGGCATGTAAAGGATGGGGTTGAAATGTCCCACCCCAGCCTCCAACCACCCTCAAAGTGGCCGATGGAGGACGAAGAGAAAACAATCGAACAGGAATTAACGTTTTATTCTTTGGATGAATTGGCCGCAGTTTTTATGAAAATAGCGAGGGATTCAGAGTCATCTTCACTGCAACCTTATCTCGCAAATAATGAAAATCTTCCGTCAAAATTGCGCCGATATTTGAATGAATTATCTTCCGATAGCGATCGTCTTCTTCACGTTTTAAAGGGTTGTTTAAGTCCTATCCTTCAATTAAAACGTTATTTTGAGCGAATAAGAAAAGGTGAAATTACGAGAAGCCCTGAATTCATAAGGGAAAAAGAAAAGGATTTTGCCGATTTCTTGCTGAAAAAAGCCTTTATCCGGGAATTAATGCGCCGTTGGAAGAAACCAGTGGGAAGCCATTTGTTCGACGCGCCGGACCAGGAGTTTTTGAGGGTTTTTTATTGGCTCACCCATCCCTATGAATTTATGTGGGCGCACAAAGGCCAGGCTTGGCAGACGAAGGTGCGTTTGGCGGCGCTCTGGGGCCTCCACGCATTTCTATGGATAACACCTTTTATGGGGTTGGGGTTCGCCTGGGTTTGGGCAGTTCCTCTCCTGGGGTTTTGGACGGTTCTGTTCGTTTGGTGGCAGATCTCGTTGATTTTTGTGTTCCGTTGGGCCCAAACGAACCCCCATCAACCACTTTCTTGGTCTTGGAAACTGGTGGTATGGCCGGTGTATGTGGCGCAGTTTGTTGGCCATGCCTTGTATAACTTACCAGCCCATCGGTGGGGAGTTGATCTTAATGGGTGGACCGAAAGGGTTCCCTTCAATACAATTTCTCATTGCATCTTGAAGCCGGCAGCGGAGGGGAAGCCTGAGGATTCGATAAAAAAAATAAATGAAATTGTAGATGTCGTCGAATTTTATCGTCCTTCTATGTATTCCCTAACCAACAAATTGATTCAAATAAAGAATTCACTCTCAACGGATCGATTGAATCAAATAGTTATTTCCCAACTGATCACTTCATTGGCAAGTGCTTTGCAAAATCTCGTTAAAGGTTACCCGGAGTTTCTGGATGATGTGATGCAAATTGTCGAATTTTCCCCAGGTTCGGCCGAGGACCAAAAAAAGATGGAGCAAATCCTCGGAGATATGCTGCGGCTCTATTTTGTCTACCCTGAGGATCATTTCAGAATTAAATTGATTAGCGTCCCCCAAGGGATTCAGTCAAACCCCATTTCCTTTGTTGATACCTGCTATCGAAAAATATGGATCGATCAACAACAGTTAAAAGTTATTCAAAATCTTGCACGCCCCTTGTTTCTAAAAGAGTACGTTCAAAACCAAGATCAATATCTCACGTATGCCATAGAATTTTTAATCCTCCAGCATCTTTTGCGATATCTAAATTTTTCTGAATCAGATTTAGAAAAAATTGGCGCGAAATCCTTGGTGGACGTCAAACACCCCAAAAATATCAGCGCCATTGTTGCAGATGCCTGTCGCTGGGCTGTGCGCAATATTGCCTCCGATCCACGGGGTAAAAGGTACCAGGCCGGGAATTATCAGGCTGTTGAGAAATTAAAGTTTCCAGAACATGTGAATGTCGGACCTCGGCCCGATCACTGGCCCGCAAAGAAAACTCAGGCAGGTAGAAAACCCAATTCCTTGGGTTTTGCCTTGGCGCAGTTGGGGTTGTGGGGGGCTTGGGGGCGGCGGCACGCGGTGGGGGTGGGGTGGGTTTCGATGGGGCTTGAGGCCTTGGGGTTGGTGTTTTTTGCGTCGCATCTCTTGACGGGGTCCTGGATGGGAGTGTTGGTGAACCCGTATGCCGTCTCGTTTAGTTGGACCGCGGTGGGCACAATGGGACTTTTGTTGGTCGCCGCGTCTTGGCTGCACACCTTACTCGACCAGTTCCGGAAGAATCAACGCTTGGATAAATCCAGTCTCCCGCGAGGGGACCCCTCTTTTGTTAACGGCCTCGAGACTTTTTCTCATCATTTGATGGGTTTCTCCCTTTACCTGGCCCCCTTGTTCGTCCCCGCCCTGGCTCTGGTCCTTCCTTTCCCGCTGATATCCACGGCCCTCTTGTTCACCGCCTTTGCCTTGGCCATCCTCTTCCACGCCGCCTTCGACGCGCGGGAGATGGGTAAGGGTTCTCTCCAGCCGGCACAGCCATCCTCATCAAAATTTTTTCCCAAGGTTCGGTCTCTGGGGGTTTCTGAGTCATTGATTCGACCCCCTGTGCAAAATCAGAACATAAATTTCACGAATTTTGTCCGGAACCTCATCGGGTCTCCGCTTCTCTCGGCCCTTCCGTTAATGTTTGCTGCGGGACTTGTGGGCGTGATGGATAAACCGTGGGTATTTATTGTTCTTTCGTTATTGGCGACTGTGGAATTCTTTTTTTGGATGTGGGCGCCGTTTGATTATCGCGAGCCTTCCTT
Source organism: Elusimicrobiota bacterium (assembly GCA_022072025.1). Classification (NCBI taxonomy): domain Bacteria; kingdom Pseudomonadati; phylum Elusimicrobiota; species Elusimicrobiota bacterium. The sequence continues at coordinate 181,154 of JAJVIP010000027.1, read as the reverse complement.
GTGGTTTATCCCTTTCCCATGGATGGTTGGGATGGCCAATTCCAATCCTGAAACAGAATTGATTCTTAACTCCACACCTGAAGAAAAAGCCCTTATGGCCAGAACCATGATTGAGCATTTAATGAATGCATTGGAAACTTTTGATGAACAGGCCAAGGTCGAGGCCCTGCAAACTTTTGTGGACCGGGTCGATAAGATATGGGGTATTTTGGCGCAGAAAAATAATGGAGAAGAGAGCCAATTTATTGGAATCGAGGGACTGATTGGAAATGTCTATAAATTGCCACTTACAAAAAAGGCGTTGCTTGTTGATCAATTGTTAAATTTTCTAGTTCAAACATCTGAACATTTTAATGAGGTACATGCCTTCCTGATATCCATTTCGCTGCAATATGTTTATGAGGATATTATTGAAGGTAACAGCCAAGTTGCCGCGAGCTTTTCATTAAATGCCTTAGAAAAATTGAAAGAAGAGCAAGCTGTCCCATTTTTTAATTTGGTTTTGAAAAATCCCAATTATTTGACCTCTAAAATGGGAGTTGGCTACTGGGCCTATGTGGCACTAGGGAAATTTATAGCCGACAACAATGAATCAAATCCGCGTATAACCAAAAAAGTCTATGAAATGGCTTTGGATCAATTAGAGAATAATTTGAATCACGCAAGTTCAATCCCAATGGAGAGAATATTCAAAGTTTTAGGAGTCCTTACCTATTCATTGACTTATTCTTCTTTGCGGGAGTTTTTCCCTCGAATAAAGCGGCTTTCAGAAAATAAAAGCGATGTGTTCAAGCAAACATTTGTTAGAGGAAAAAAAGTCGCCATTGAATTGTTGGCCCAGACGGCCGTTGATTTACATCAACAAAAAAATGTTGAAGGCGTTTTAGATTCAACTCGCCCTTCAGAATATTTGCTGTTTGACCCTGATGCAGTTGAATTGTGGCCTGATCTTTTTATGAGCTATCAACGTCATTCTCTCTCCCCCGATGAATGGGAATATCATGTAAGAGAGGACGCAAAAATACTCGTTGATGCGTATGATTATACGCCGGTGGCTGAGAAGGAAAGACTGGCTCACATTTATGGCTGCCTCCATCAAATGGTGTTGTTGGTTCATTCTCCCCTGATTGCGGATCCGGTCAGCCGAGAGGCTGCCCTCCGCGGTTTAAGTTCAGTGATGAAAGAAAAATTTCGGAACTCTTTTGCGAAGATGATAGAGGCGATCAAGTCTAACGATGCTGGAACTTCCGAAGTGCTTGGGGAATCAACAACTATTGCGGCACATTTCTTGCTTTTATCTCAGACGGAACCAGCTTTGGCTTCCGCAGTTGAAGGCGCACTGGTCGAAGCTATTCAGAATTCCGGATTGAGTTCAGAGCATCTCATGGCTGTTCTAGAGTATTGTTTTGAAAGCGCTGATTTCTTGTTGACGGATGGCGAAGTCGATGTGTCGCCCCTGTATATTCGAGCGTTTGTGCGAGTGGCCGGAGAAGATGCGACGAATCCTGCCCATCAAGTGATTCTTGACTTTTTCAAAGAAAGGTTCGATCTTAAGAAGTCCGTCGAACAAGAGGCAGCTGCTTGGAAAGCCGCTTCAGATAAAACCCTCCTTTCCGGATTGAATACGGTGTGGGGAAAATTTATTGGGCTTCTGGAAACTGTTGGGAAGTTATCCGACCCATTTCGCTCCACCCTGAAAATGGCGCTGACTTCTCTTTCACTCACTCCCGAAGAGCTGTCCCTGGTGGTGGAACAGGATATTTATACTGCCCTCGATGGATTCCCCAAAAAGGCTGGGGCGTTGGATCCTTCCGCCCTTTTGCTTTTTAGCGAGATGGTTGCCATGTATCGCATCCTTTCCACGGAGCACCGGACAAACGGCGATTCTCATTTGGCAGACGCCATAGATGGTGGGTTGATGAAGGGGTTAAATCGTGGTGAAACGGAAAGAGCGTTTGCCTTTCTTCCGCAGGATGTTTATGGACTGTTGCTGGACATGGCAAACGATTTTTGGGAGGTCGGGAACTCTTCTATGGCCCTTCATCTGGCTGATTTGGTGTGCCGAACGCATGTAACTCCTGTCAGATTTGAGGTGTTAGAACGTGCTTATGCCATCCGTTATAGAGTTCTCAGAACAAAAATATCGAAACGGGCTAAAATTTTTCATGCCGAAGAACCTTTTGTTTATCTCAGTTTCGAACGACTCAAAGATTTGGGCGGAACAACGGAGGAGTGGGGAAGTCTATTCCAGCAAATGGTTTTCCTTGTCGGTAATATTATTGACTATGGAAATATCGACGATGCCCGCCTTGTTCGTGAACTTATTCGAAAAATAATTGAACGATATCCAGGCATTGAGGTGGCGTTAAGTCCGGAAATGAGAAATAAGCTGGACCTTTTAGATTTATATTTTAAGGTTCGCGATGGGATTCCGGTAACCGATCAGGAATTGTCCGCGGTCGAATTAATCTATACCCAACTCAACAATTGGAGCAATGAAAATGAAAGAAAATCTTATGAATTCTATCGCTGGGTGTACTTTGACCTCTTGGAAATCCTTTTCAGAAATGGTGATAGGCGGATTGATTATGATTTTCTGATTGAATTTTATCGGAGGGCAAGGACTCATTCTGATGCCATCAGTTTGGCTGAAGGAAATCTTGAGTTGATCAGGGCCACAAGAGAGGGGGGGAATATGGTCCCCGAAGAACAAACCCCTCTAGCGCGTCTGGCCCTTCAAAAAACTGATGGCGTTATACATCCTCGGTTGGCCATCGCTCTTAAAAATCTCCGGTTTTTTTCTCTTTTATTTCTCAAAGAGTATGACCAAGCAGACCAAATTGCAGATCGGTTAATTAATACCCCTCTTTCTGATGAGGATTGGGGAGGGCTCGAACAAGCCGAACATCAACAATTGGGATTCGCTATGAAATCATTGGTTTGCGCAACTCAGCATCGTCTCGAAGAGGCCAAAGGATTTTTGCTCCAGGCCTTCCAAGTAACAATCTTGGATCCTCGAGAAGTGGATCAACTCAGCATTCTTAAATCTTTCAACCCGAAACAGTTGGAAATACTTCTTCCCATTATTGAGCAACTTATGAAAAGGAGAGATTGGGATAAATTGACGCCTCTTCAACGTCTTTCTTTTTTTCGATTTGTTTACTGCGCGGCGCCCGACTTTTACCGTTCTCGTAGTTCGGAGTGGAAAAAACATCTCCCTTCTCAGTGGAAGCATTGTATCCCGGAATTCGAACCCTCAAGATTGGTATCTTTGGAGCATTCTCCTATTATTCAAGCTCTTCGCCCTCGTATTCAGGATACTTTGGATCAATTGGAGCGAATTTCCAATCAGGCCAATGCCAATATTAAAACTGAAATCTCAAAATATAAAAGTGGGCCCCAAGCGGACCCTCAAGCGTTGGAGGATCAATTAGTAGAAATAGGTACTGAATATCATTACTCTACAACCAGGTTGAATCCCCTTTTGGAGTTGGCCAATGCTTTGGGGATGGGAGAGGCTTTGGAAAGAGCCTGGCCCCTTGTGCGCGTTCCGTTTAACAATTTCGTTCCGGGTAGTTATACGGTTTTTGAGCAGCAATGGCCCCTTTATGGGGCGCTACGCCGGGATGATGTTCGTTCTGGGATTATGGCGGGTGTGTCATTGTTGCAGAGAGAGGGAGGACCCAAAAACACCCATCTTCACCGAAATTTTGCGTGGGCCTGCGAGTTGTTTAGGCAAGGCAAATGGACAGACCCAAAGGAATCGCAATCAGTTGGGAATTCCATTTTAGAGATTTTGACGCGATTCGTGTCTCAAGGGGAAAATGAATTCTTGCCCCTCATAGGGAACATTCAATGGATGTTGGGTCGGAATACCGATGCAGAAAAATCATTTCAACGAGCCCTATTAAACCGACCGGATGACAGGGATGTGCAACAACATTTGGCGGAATTGAGGTTGGTCCAGCCTGGGAAGTCACTTCAAGAGAGGTTCCAATTAATATCTCATTATATGCCTTTGGCGTTTATCGAAGAGGGACCATCTGATAGGAAATTGGCGAGATTGGGAGAGATCTTGCAGTGGGCTGAATCCGATGAATCCGGCAAGGTGGATATCCGTGATTTGATGAATAGAGGGTATGGATTAACGATCGTGAAAATTGCCTCGGACTTCAACCCAGATCACCAAATAATGAACCAAGTCTTTACAGTTCTCGAAAGGCTTAGCAATTATTTTGGTCGCAATGCCCATCAGGTGCCTTTTGCAATAGCGGTCCTCAAGGCGCGTCAAACAGGAGATTTTGGTCCAGCGCTGGAACTCATTGAGCGAATCGCACCGATGATTTCAACCGAGGAAGCCGCTTCCTGGAAAATAATCGTGGCCGACCAGGCCTTGATCCATGGACATGAAATAGATGAAGTGCGCTTGAAACGCCTTCGGTCTTCCGCGGTCCGCCAATTGGTCATGTTTCGAACCGAACACTTGCCGGCTCGGTACAAGGCCGAATTTGTCGCCAAATCATTGATTCAATCCAGTATTTTTTTCGGAGTGTTTTTAGCGGTGTTGCAGGAACGTCTGGTGGAGTATGGCGCCAGCGATCAAAACCTGTCACCAGAAGAATTGGGCCAAATGGTGACCGTGGCGTCGCTCCTTCCTGGACTTGAGGTGATTGAAATTTTGGATCGAGCTTGCCTCAACCCAAAATTCCCTCAGAGAATCCGCGACAGGATCGTTAACGCCAAAGATGGGCTGCTGTTGACCATGCAAACCCCTCTGACGGGCGCAGAGTGGGAACATCGAATTGAGGTGATGGCCCCCTTGAATCCAGATCGGGCCGTAGAGCTTTTGGCGATGGCGAAGGAGGTGGACCGAACAAAACTTGAGAGAGTGATAGCCGAATGGAGGGGAAAGGCGGAACGCAGGGCAAAGGTTCAGGAGATTTTAAAGAGAGCATTGGGCGGTCTGTCGCGTTTCGATTTTGAACTTGTGCAGTCTCTAGTAAAAGATATGAACCCAGATGAATTGAACTCCCTTGATCCCCAAGGCGCGATGGTCGCCGATTATGATCGTTTGACGGGTGATTATCGGCAGGCGCTCGAAAAGGCTTGGATCAGTTACCAAGAGGGGAATTGGGAGGATGTTGCCCATCCCTTATCGGAAGCCAAAAGGTCGCCTCAGCACAAAGAGGCCCGTTCGCTGGAAATCCATATGGAGGCGGTGAGAAGTTTACAAGCACGGTCCCTTCAACGTGAGATGGGTCCCCTCTCTTTGCTTGATGAAATTAAGAAGAGCTTTTCAAATTATCCGCATGACTTGGTTTTGTCGCGATTGAAAGTTAAAGCGGAGGCCGATATCGCTGAATCAAAGAAGCATGAGAATACCGCTCGGGAGAATTTCACCACTCATGAACAGATTTTGAAAAGCATGCCACGCGCATGGAAAAGAAAGGAGGATTCTGGAAATAGGGATAAAAATCTGAAGATGGGCCTTTTGTGGAATCAACTTGTTCAAGAGTTTAGACGAGCGTTGGAGTTAAACTCCGAAAATACCCCGTTGTGCAATTTTTTATTGAACACTGCTGAGGGGTTTATCGCGACAGGTCGAAAGGAACTGGATCAATTTGGCCGGGGGCAGGGCCGATTCGCGCAGGCCCAAGACTTGGCCTACGTGGTTTATGCGCAGGCCCAAAATAAAACTTATCGCGAAAAGGCCATGGGATTGAGAGATCAAGCGAGACGGTTGGAAGTTTATCGCTCTCTGATTCAACACGCGCGGATTCTCTCAACAAAATTGGACGCGGACCTTCATCGAACACAGCGATCGACCGACTCCAGCGAACAATATGATCCCAAATCTGTCGTGTTTACCATGGAAGGTGGGGATTGGGATTTTGATCATCAGAAAAACCAGCTCCTTGTTTCTTCCATGCGTGTTGAACAAATGGAGTTGTTTCAGGTCCCGACAAAAGTCAAATCAGGAAAACCCAATTCAAAACCAGCTCAGCCAAAAAAACAATGGAAAACGTTGCGGCAATGGACGCTGGTGGGGGGCTCTACCGCAGAGGCTTTGGACGATACCAATAAGAAAGTTCGAATCGCCGACGCTCCTATGGTGAGTGCGCCCTCAGAATATCGGTTTGTCTGGTCTGATGGCCAAGGAAAGCGTTGGGTGGTTCACGCTCAATATCGCGGGTATCGTTCCGGTCAGGGTCTGGAATTTTCGATGGATAAAAGAGAAGCGGATTCGTTTGCTCCAGCGATGAAACACCTGAAGTCCCAAAAAGCCACTGTTAATTATTCAGAAGATATCCAGAGTCATCGTCAATTGAACGCGCTCAACTCGGCCACGCGAGAATTGGAGCCTCCCGTAAGAAAGGGTGATTTCTCGTCCAACCCCTTGACATTGCCTCTTCTCAATCGCTTGTTTGGGTTTGATCTAAAACCTGAAACCCCTCCATCGTCCGTAACGCCTTTTCAGTTTGAAAACACTGACCTGGAGAAGGATCCTGCGCAGAAACAGACGTTGGAATCGATTGTCAGCGGTCAACCGTCGGTCTGTCTGGTTCAAGGGCCTCCCGGAGCTGGGAAAACCACCCTGATAGAAGAAATGGTGAGGCAATCGGTCAAACGAGGGGAGATTGTGATTGTAACGAACCAATCCAATTTCGGTCTGGACAATGTCGGGAAAAAGCTGATGGGGAGCGACCTTCCGGAAAATAAAACAGATCGCGGGCCGGTTCCATTTATTCGCACGGGCTCCGACGATCGAAAGATTGATCCGGTTTTGACCCAGTATCATAGTCATGCGCAACGTTTGGACCGGCTCATGCGGCTCATTGAAAAACATTCGAAAACTGCTCAGGGCTTTGTCTATCTGGCCACGAACAATGGCTTGGTCGGCGATCGACAATGTTTCGCCCTTTTGAAGCGCTACTTGGAATCCGGGTCACTGGCAGAAACGCGCGTTTTGTACGACCGTTGGACCATGAATTCTCTCGAACGGTCCCAATCCGCCAATGGGAATGGCCAACCGAAGCAGGACGGCAAGGGTCCCGGTGCGTTTGGGAATCAAACATTCGACCGAATCAGACCCATTGTGATCCAGGAAGAAGCTTCCATGGCTGACACGGCTGAAACCTTGATACCCATCAATGAATTGGAACCCAAGCAGCTGGTGATTGTCGGAGACCCCAAGCAACTTCCTGCCGCAGGAATGAAAGACGATGTGATTGATGAAATATACGTTGAGGAAACGTATGGTTTTGATTCAGTCTGGCCTTTGGAGGAAATATATTCCACCGAAGCCAAAAGAGGCCAGCGGATCTCGCCTTTAGAAAATGCGTTCAACCATGCCCAACGGTGGGGCGGGCTGCCGATTTACGTTCTTAAAGTTTTAAGACGCGGACATTGGGCCCTGTCTGTTTTCAACCAAGTGTTTTACGGCGGGTTGCTGCGTCATCGAAATTTTGACGGACCCTTGGAAGTTTTAGAGCCGGACACATATATGATCATTGATTTGGATAAGAAAGAAAACGCGCCGGTTCAAAGGGAAGAAAAGGTCAACGATTCATGGGTGAATATCATGGAGGCCAAGGAGGTTGTGAAGGCCGCGGCGTATTTCTTGAAGAAAGGCAAAAAGCCAGAGGATATTCTGATCCTTTCGCCCTACACAGGACAGAACAAACTCATACACCAGTTGCTTTTTATGACGGCTGTCTTCAATGATGTGAGGGAGGAGAGAGAAGTCCCAGAAGCGCAATGGTTAGAAGCCTTGGAAATTGCCGGGAGGGTATTTGAAAATTCATTTGGGGCGTCTATCACTACAATTAGGAAAAATGGGCAATCGAATTCAAAACAAGGCCTTCAGCAATTGATGGAAAGGTTTTATGGACTCGGTTCTTTGGTTTTTAGGGGACAAAACATGATGGGCGTCAAGGATGTGCCTGCGATGCCCACTCTGGAAGATGAGGAAAAACGCAAACGAGACATTGAACCTGAATCGGCGGTCGAATTGCGCGGTCAACCCGTGTTTAAACTCCTCACGGTCGATGCTGCCCAAGGCCAGGAATCTGATGTCGTTATTTTCTCCACCACACGCAGCAACCGCGAGGGTCGGATCGGGTTCCTTGGAGAGGAGGAGGGTCTCAAGCGTGTGAATGTGGCGATCTCAAGACCTCAGGAAAATATGGTGTTGATCGGATGTTTTCAAACATTGGTCAAAGGTGGCCGGTACACCTTCGGGGGGTCTCCATTTGGACGAATCAAGGAAGCCGTTACGGATAATTATCGTCGTTTCAACACTGAAACTCGCCAATTGGATGATCATGAAACGATGCAAGAACTTGGATTAAGGCCGGATTTAAGGGTTCCTTGGGAGGTGCTTGAACATGTGCCCGATAAAATTCTCTCCACACCTGAGCACAAGAGCAAGACGGCCAGCCTCCGCAAGGCCTTTGGCCTCTCAACCGGGAATGAAGCGGTGGATGCGGTTTTGGATCTCTTGGTCCTGCCGGTTTTGGAAACAGTCCTCCCCTTCTGGATGATTGGATACGGCTTGGTCGATGGAAATAGGGTTCTGTTGATCGTGGGAGTTTTGACCCAGCTTCTGGCGCTGCCGCTTTTGCACCACGTTACGGAAAAATCCAGAGCAGAAAGAAGCCTTCACAAAGACCTTCAACTATTCGCCCTCCTCATGATCATTTATTTCTTCGCGGCTTGGGGATTGATGGGGGGCGGGGTGTCCACCGAATCAGCCCTCCAACTGGCCATGATTCCTGTGGCGTTCCTCCATTTAATAAACAACGCCAATGAATATTTCAAAGAGGTGTTCCCCTGGCAATTTTGGCAGGCCCGGCCGGAAATCAGTCTTAAAACTGATCGTGATTCCACTGATCCGAGAAGCAGAAAAAATCATTTGGATATGCGCCACTTGCGAAGTCGAATTTCGGCTGCCTGATAAGGAAACCCCTCCTAACCTCCCCACTGGACGACGTGGGGAGGAATTCCTCTCCACTTTCCACAGTCAAGAAATCTCAGTATTCCCTCCCCACGCTTTACCGTTGAGAAATTTCTGAATCCCTCCCCACGCTTTACAGTGGGGAGGGTAGGGAGGGGTATGAAATAGGTATTCCTATAAATGCTTTAGAATAATATTCAGAACTTCTTCAGTATTCACCAAAACTTCATTGTTCCAGAATCGTATGACCTTATAGCCTTGAGATTGGAGCCATTGTGTCCGGTTGTGATCGTATTGAACCTGCGTGGCGTGTTGCCCCCCATCAATCTCAATGATCAATTTCTTTTGTATGCATACAAAGTCAACAATGTAAGGACCCAGGGGATGTTCTCTTCTGAATTTGGAATTCTTAAATTGTTTCCGTCGAAGATAAAACCAGAGTACCTGTTGCGCTTTTGAAGGAAATTGTCGCAGTTGACGGGCATATTGATGATGAAGCATGGGGCCTCCTACATTGTGATCAGGAGGGGGGATCATTCAATGATTTGTGGGGGGAGATGAGTATAGCGGGTTTTTTCCCCTCCTAACCTCCCCACTGTAAAGCGTGGGGAGGAATTCAGAAATTTCTCGACTTTGGGGCGGCGTGGGGAGGAATTCCTCAGTAGTTTTTTCGGCCTTTGCGGGTGAGGTGGATTTGGCAGGAGTTGGAGAAAAAGGGGAGCAGCGATTTTATTTTGGGCAACACTTCTTCGGCGGTGGCTTCGCCCATTTTGATCATCTCTTTGGACTTGTCCAAATCCCACCACAACAAGTCATGTGATTTGATGTTCATGACCACATGGGCAATTTCCGACCGTGCCTGGGAAATCTCATATTGCATGATGTAGATGGTTTTAAGCAGTGTTTCAGGGAAGCTGGGGCCCCGGAGAATGGACGGCATTTGGCGGCGCCACCAGCCGATCACCCGCGGGACCTTCCGTTCGTTGGCGCGAGAGGTGAGATTGGCAGAAAGCAAAATGTTGGCGCCTTGGGAAACAATGATGGAAGTGGGGACGGGGTTCACGAGTCCACCATCGACCAAATAGCGACCCTCGAGATAATAGGGTTGGAAAAAGAAAGGCAATGACAAACTGGCCCTCACCGCCTCCGCCACATTTCCATGATCAAGAATAATTTCTTTTCCGGTTTGGATATCGGTTGCCACGCAAGCGAAGGGGAGCAGGAGTTCGTTGAAGGTTTTGTCATTGAGATGTTCACGCAAAAAATTCAACACGCCGTTTCCATGGATGAGGCCGGTGCGAAAGGGAAAATTGAAATCCAGCATCGTTAATAGTTTCTTTCGAGTGATGGAGGCTGCGATAACCTCCAAATCATCAGGGGATATGCCATTGGCATAGAAGGCGCCAATCAAGGCTCCCATTGAGGTGCCACTGAGAACATCGGGGAAAATCCCTTCCCTTTCCATCACCCGCAACATTCCGATAAGAGCGTAGCCAAAGGCGGCTCCAGACCCCATGGCGAACCCGATGCTGAGGCCGGTTAATTTTCTGGCCAAGCGGTCCATGGCGCGTTGACCTTCTGCCGCCTCGGTTGGAAAAAAGGGAGACCCTTTGAAGAGGAATTGATGACTCCATTCGGGATTCCAATTCATGCGGCTGTCAGGCGTAAAATTGGGGGGGGCCGAATCGCTTTGAAGAGACAACCACACGCGCTCAGGCTTTTTGGGGAGCGGACCCTCGGAGAGTTGTTGAAGATGGGCCTGGTCGGACGCCGATCCTTGCGGACCTCCCACCAAAACCACCTTGTCGAATTCACTCATGAGGATGGTGATATTTTCTTTGTTTTCGGGGGGAAGCACGAACAAACAAATATCGTACAGATCTTTGACCAAAGCAAAAAGCGAGTAGAGGACATTGTTGATGACCCCGGTAAATATTCGGGAGTCCAATTCCAAAAGCTCAATTCCAGACGGGTGAACCACGAGCGCGTCGTTGAAACGTTTCGTGTCCTGCAACAAACCTTCTCTGAAATCTTGGTCGGATACAGTGGTTGTTTGTAATCCGAGCGCCCGCGCGATGAGATGATCGCTGCTGTCCGCCACACACAAGAGAACTTTTCTTCTGGTTTGTTCTGCCAACGAGACGGCCAAATTCACCGTAAATACCATTCGATCTGGAGCGGGAAGAGTTGGAATTAAGGCAATCGCCCTTGAAGGGGGATTGGCGCCTGGGGTTCCGCTTCGGTGGATCGAGGCCAAACGGCTTGAGAGGATTCTCGAAAGATGAACAGCCATGGTTGGATTTTTTTCCAGCAAGGAGTCAAAGTCGCGTTTGGTGAGGACCAAAAGTTCGGCGGTTGAATCCACGACTGCGGTGTGCGTTCGTGGCTCAGCCGCCAAGAGGGCCATTTCTCCCAAAATGTCTCCTCTGTTGAGATAGGCCAACGTGTTCATTTCAATATGGGTGAGAGGAGCTTTTGATTTGAGCACACGGACAGAGCCCGAGAGAACGATGTAAAGAGAATCTCCCGGATCGTTTTCATGAAATAGAACGGCGCCTTTGGGATAAGAAACAACACTCATGCGTTTGGCCAGGATGGCCAATTGGTTCCCGGTAAAGGTTGAAAATAAAAAGACTTTCCGAATGAGTGTGAGCCAATCGTTTGAAGAAGTCATTGCAATGAGCAGCTTAACCCCGGTATGCTTGTTTTGTCAATTTGGAGCGTAAAAACAAAGTGATACACTCAAGAGAATGAAAACACCCAAACCTTTCAAATCCGTCGATGTTCATCAGCTTTCCACCTTTTTAAGAGGAGTGGAACTGCTCAATGCCCTCCCATCGGAGGACTTGGTCCGTCTGGCAGAGATCTGTCAATTGGTCAAATTTAAACGGGCCGAGCGAATTTTTTCCGCAGATCAACCGGGGGGATGTTTATATGTGGTGATGTCGGGTCGGGTCAAAATTTTCGGTTCCTCCTCCCAAGGCCGATCCAAAACCTTCGCTTATCTCGAGCCGGGCGATTTTTTTGGAGAAATGTCTCTCATTGATGATGCTGTTCGTTCCGCGTCAGCCTCCGCTCTGCAAGATTCGGTTCTCATCATGCTCAAAAGAGAGGATTATCAAAAACTCATGCTTTCTCGACCCTCGATGGCCATGGCGGTTCTTAAAACGCTTGCGTTGAGATTACGTCGGGCCAACAAGGAAATTGAGGCGCTCTCCTTCAATAATGTCTTGGGACGAATCGCACAAATTCTTCTTGATTTGTCCGAGCGCTACGGAAAAAAAACAGAGCACGGAATCCGAATCGATATGGAGCTTTCCCACAAAGAGCTCTCCGAAATGGCTGGAACCGCGCGCGAGGTGATCAGCCGGGTCATTTCACGTTTTCGGAAAATTGGCTGCGTGTCGTTTCAGGAAGGGAAAATCATCGTTACCGATCAGGAAAAGCTTAAAGGGTGGATTTTTTGAACTTGCAGGCCCCCAAAGGCACGCGCGACCTGAGCGGACAAGAAGCGGTTCACTTCACCGAACTCGAATCGGTGGCGAGGCGTGTGTTTGGACTGTTCCAGTTTGTGGAGATCCGCACGCCTATTTTTGAATCATTGGCGCTCTTTTCTCGCTCCATGGGTGAAACTTCGGACGTGGTGGAAAAAGAAATGTTCACCTTTGTTGACCGGGGCGAACGTCCCTTCGCCTTACGGCCCGAAGGAACCGCCGGGGTGGTGCGTCATTTCATTGAGGAGAAGTTGGCGGTGAAAGGGGGCCCTCACCGATTTTTCTATATGGGGCCCATGTTCCGGGCCGAACGCCCAGCGGCGGGACGGTACCGGCAGTTCTGGCAGATCGGCGCCGAACACTTTGGCCCCTCTGAAGCCTCTGTTGATGCTGATTCAGTCGTGATGGTGGCCAAAATCCTGCGGGATTTTGGCCTCACCAAATTCAGCGTACATGTGAATTCCCTGGGTTGCCGGATTTGTCGACCTCGACATCGAGAGGCCTTGTTAACCTACCTTAAATCCAAAGAAAATATTTTGAATGAGGAATCCAAACGGCGGATGCTGGTGAACCCCTTGCGGGTGCTCGATTCCAAGGAAGATGGCCCCAAATTACTTGACGCGCCTGCCATCACGGATTATTTGTGTGAGGATTGTCGGTCGCATTACAGGCAGTTTGTGACTTTGCTAAAGGAAAATGAAATTCCGCTGGAAGAAAACCCGCGGTTGGTGCGTGGACTTGATTATTACACACGAAGCGTATTCGAATTTGTTTCCCCGGATTTGGGGGCTCAAAATGCCTTGGCCGCTGGAGGGCGCTATGACGAATTGGTGGGGCATCTGGGGGGGATATCCACGCCGGCGGTGGGGTTCGCGCTGGGCATGGACCGTGTGGTGACGGCTCGTAAAAATCTTCCAACCAATTCAGGGAAAAAACACCCGGTAGCTGTGGTGGTTCCTCTTTCGGAGGAAGCCGTCCCTTTATGTTTTTCGCTTTCTCAACAATTACGAGCTGTGGATGTGTCGGTGCCGCCCGTTACTTTCGGAAAAAAACTCAAGAATCAATTGGCAAGCGCCGTTGACTTCGGCGCGAACTGGGCTATCCTTATTGGCGAAGATGAACTCAAAGTCAATCAAGTCACGGTGAAAAACTTGTCAACACGCGAGCAAAGCCAAACTTCAGTCGATAAAGCCATTTCTCTTATTCGGGGATAGTTCATGCTTGGAACTTACCACATGGACGCGCTCCTCAACGCGCTTTCGGATCTCCACCACATGCACGAGCCGTCTCAGTTGTATATGTTCGTTCTCAATCGGTGCAGCGATGTTCTCAAAGCCCAAGGCGGCACTTTTTTTTCCTACAAACCAGAAACCGGAGAGTTGATACCCGAAGCGTCCAAAGGTGTTTCGCTCAATTTAATTCGAGAAATTCCATTTAAGGCCAAGTTGGGGATTTCAGGTTGGGTGGCCGCAAATAAACAATCGGCGGTGGTTGAAAATGCCCAGGTGGATGAGCGTTTCAATCGCGCGGTGGACGTTATTACGGGAGTACGAACCCGGTCCCTTTTGTGTGTTCCGGTCATCTGGAAGGAAAAACTCCTGGGGGTGGTGGAACTGGTGAACCGAGTGGACGGTGTGTTCCGTGAAGCCGATTTGGAGTTTCTTAAACATTTGGCCAATCAAGTGGCGGTGGCTCTGGAGAGTTGTCGGCTGTACCAAGAAACCGCCAATCTATTGGCGTACACCAATGGGGTTATCAACAGTTTAAGCGGCGGATTTATTTCCACGGATACACAAGGGATTGTGACTCAATTCAACAATGCGGCTTGCCGAATTTTAGGAGTGAATTTGACGGATGCCATCAAGAAACCCTTGTTAAAGGCCCTGCCGCATTACCCCGCTTTTGCTGCTATTTTGGAGGTCACACTAAAACACCAAACGTCGGTCAATCGACAAGAAATTGAACTCTCTAAACCCGACAACTCCTCAATGGTGGTTGGTTACAGTACTTTTATCATCAACAGCGACAATCAAACCTTGGGCGCCGGCGTTCTTTTTCAAGATCTCACCCACCTCAAAAAGAAGTAAACCCACTTTTACTTATGAAAACAAAGGCCACTCTTTCCTGTGATTATTTGGTTATTGGGTCCGGGCTGGCGGGGTTGTCGACCGCCTTAAAATTAGAGTCGAGCGGGCGCGTATTTTTGCTCTCGAAAGGTCCCCTTGAAGAAGGCGCCACCGAATATGCCCAAGGCGGCATCGCGGCGGTGACCCACCCCGATGACAGCTTCGACTCCCACATCAAAGACACTCTCAAGGCCGGGGCTGGTTTGTGTGACCCAAAAACCGTTGAGAGAGTGGTGACTGAAGGCCCCGCCAGAATACATGAATTGGTTGAGAATGGGGTCCGTTTCACGCTTCGGGAAAAATCAGGTGATGAACCGGAAACCTTCGCTTTGGGCCTGGAAGGCGGACATTCTCACAGGCGAATTTTGCATGTGGCCGACCGCACGGGAAAAGAAATTCATCGAACGCTGATTGCCCGTGTCAGAGAATCTCGTCGCATCAAAATATTCGAAAACCATTTTGCGGTGGACTTGCTTTCTCCTCGGCATCACAACCTGGGTTCGGTGAACGCCTGTTTTGGCGCCTATGTGCTCGACCGTAAAACGCGCGAGGTTCGCACCCTTTTAGCGGGGGTGACCATTTTGGCCACGGGAGGGGCCGGAAAAACCTATTTGTACACCTCCAACCCCGATGTGGCCACTGGCGATGGCATGGCCATGGCTTTTCGGGCGGGCGTTCCGCTTTCCAATATGGAATTTGTTCAATTTCATCCGACTTGCCTGTATCACCCCTATGCCAAGTCGTTTCTGATCAGTGAAGCGGTTCGAGGCGAGGGGGGGCTGTTGAAGCTTCGCTCCGGCGAAGAATTCATGAAGCGTTACAGTCTCGAGAGAGAACTGGCTCCCCGCGATGTGGTGGCCCGGGCCATCGATAAGGAACTAAAAAGGCGGGGAGAAGATTGCGTCTTCTTGGATATTCGCCACCGCAAGCCCTCCTTCATTCGGAAACGTTTTCCCGCCATTTATAAGAAATGTTTGGAGTTCGGAATTGATATCACCAAATCTCCTATCCCCGTGGTTCCGGCGGCCCATTATTTTTGCGGCGGAGTGAAGGTGGACGAGTGGGGCGAAACCGATTTACCACGCCTTTTTGCGGTCGGTGAAGTGGCTTACACCGGGCTTCACGGCGCGAACCGATTGGCGTCGAATTCTTTGTTGGAGTGTGTGGTGTTCGCCCATCGCGCGGCCATGAAAGCCGTTGAACGCGCTCAAGTTCCGCTCCCGCGCATCGCGATCCCCGACTGGAACCCTGGTCAAGCCCGCGACCCCGATGAGCAGGTTGTCATTTCTCAAAATTGGGATGAAATTCGCCGCATTATGTGGAATTACGTGGGCATTGAGCGTTCCGATAAACGCCTGGCCCGGGCGCTTCGCCGCGTGGAACTACTCAAACAAGAAATCCAGGAATATTATTGGGATTTCCATGTAACGGCAGAGTTGTTGGAACTTCGGAATTTGGCTCTGGTGGGGGAATTGGTGATTCGTTCCGCTCTGGCCAGACAAGAAAGCCGAGGACTCCATTACAACCGGGACCACCCGAAACGAGACGACCGCCATTGGCAAAAACCCTCCCATATTTCCGTCAATCCCTTGCCCGGCCAGCCGCCGCTTATTTCATTTTAAAAAGGAGGAAGGCGGGGTCAAGTCTGAGTTTTGAGTCGACTGTGGGCAATCCTAATTTTTATATTTTATCAGGACTCTTCCCTATTGAACCTGGAAATGACTTCCGAGTAAACCAGGGCAGTTGCCCGCCCCAGCTCCCCACAGACCCGTACGTGCAGATTTTCCGCACACGGTTCCTCAGATACACCACCAGGAAGCATAAGCTGATTCCAACGTAATCCTTGATTTAGTTTAGGCGACAAAACACAGACTTGGGGGCTTCTAATGGGTGACCCCGCCTCCAGATGAGGTCAATGGGGTTGGAAGCTGGACAATTTCAACTAATTTCGTCTTGAATTTAAAGAAGGTTTCGTTCATCCTTAGACTGCACTTTATGAAACGATCCCATTTTGTCTCCGGTTTTATTTTCGCCTTCATTTCTCTATCCGTTTTTGTCCCCTCTTATGCCGTAGGAGACCCTTTAAGAAAAGTCGCCAAAGATTTCCACAAAAAGACTCGCTCTATGAAAAGCCCTCGCGTGGCGATTCTTAGTTTCCCTTATCACAATGGGAAGGTTTCGAGTGGCTCCTCAATATTGTCCGAACGCTTGACCACTTACATGGCCGAAACCAGAGGCGTCCGTGTGATCGAGCGGAACTTGCTTAAGAAAATTCTCGAAGAGCAGCATCTTTCTGACTCAGGAGTGGTGGATTCCTCCTCGGCAAAAAAAATCGGAAAAGTTTTGGACGTGGATTTGATCATCACCGGTACCCTCATCGATTTGGAATCAGAGCAAACCGAATTGAATGCGCGTGTTCTTCGGTCAGATACCGGAGAAGTGTTGGCGGCCAATCGCGCGGTGGTGGAACGTTCGTGGTCAGATAAACCGCGATCACTCACCCCAAACGATCATCCGGCCAAGTCGGAACCAGAGGCTGAGGAAAAACCCATCGAAAACGAAGCCATTAGAATTGGATATCCTGGGGGACGTGGCGGTGGACGAGGACCTTGGGGTCGCTGAGTGGGAAAACGGAAAATTTTCTTATTGGGTCTTTCTTGTCTCGCCGTTTTTCAACTGCTTCACGCCACTTCTCTGGACGGACTGTCTAAATCTCTCCTGAAGGGAGCTTCCTCTCTAAAATCCAAAAAGATTGCCGTTTTGGCGCTCCCTTATCATGATGGACGTGTTTCCAGCGGGTCTTCTATCGTTTCCGAACGATTGACCACGTTGTTGGTGGGGAAAAGAGGGGTTCATTTGGTCGAACGGCGGCTCATTCAGCAATTATTGGCTGAAAAGAAACTGAATGAAACAGGAATCATCGATCAAGAAAATTTAAGGAAGATTGGCAACGTCCTGGATGTTGAAGCGATCATCACAGGAACCCTCATTGATTTGAAGAATGACAAAACTGAAATAAATGCCCGTTTGATTCAAGTGGACTCAGGAGAGGTTTTGTCGGCCGGACAGGAAATAATTGAGAGGAGTTGGAGCGATTCCCCAGTGACTCCCAAATTGCCGGAGAAACCAGTCCCACAAATACCGAAAGAAGCGGTACCCGCTGAAGCCGCTGTTATTGAGAATTCCTCACTTCCCCTGCCAATGAAGGTTCCTCTCAAATTGTCCAACGAAAGTTTCCCTCCCAGTCGTCGCATCTATCACGGGAAAGAAACAGTGGGACCCAAGAAAAAATTAAATCACCCTAAAAATTACAACGAACAAGAGAGGGATGATGACTATGGACCCCTTGAAACAACTTCGGAAAAATTCAGCCACTCTTCTAAGAAAATCCAAGAGAAAGAGGCCGAAGAACCCACCATCAAACACCCCACTGAAGTGGGAGTCGTCCAAGAAGATTACGCACCCCGAAAACCCCTCCGCCGCTACTAGAACAAACGCAGGAAGTAAGGTGACATCGCACTGTCGTCGTCCCGGGCAGAGGCCAAGAATTGTAACAACTGCTGAGATCAGCTGTCTTAAATAATTGAAAATGAACCATTTTAATGGCATCTCCTTCCGGATCTTCCGCCAAAAAATTTACAACTTCTTAAGAGAGATTTAAGACGCCTTCAATATAATTCCTCCCTTCATTTGAGGAATGGATATTTGAAACCAAATCATTTTTTACGTTCATTACTGTCTGTGGTTGTGTGTCTTGTTTATGCAAGCACCAATGGCTTGTTGGCGCACGCCCTCGAAACCAATTTCTGGAAGGAACGACAGGCCGCCTCCGCTTTCAATAAATTTTCAAAATTCGATAATTCCAACGAGCAGTCATTGAAAAAATGGGAGTTAAATGAAAATCAAAAACTCGTCCCCGAGTCGATTGATCAGTTGAATATTGAAAATATGCAGCCCCTCCTCCGATACGGAACCATTCGGAAAATCAGGAAACCCCGATCACCAAATTCTCAACCTCGAACTATCATTCACATCCAAGATATCCATATGGATGCCGAAGCGCAGAAAAATATCGCGGCGGCGATTCGGGAATTAATTACCAAAAACCAACTGAGTTGTTTGGCCTTGGAAGGGGCTTTCGGACCCATCGACATGGACGCATTTCGAACATTTCCACGCCCGGAAACCGTGCGCACCGTGGCGGATTATCTGCTTCGTGAAAATAAAATTGCGGGACCCCTGTACGCGGTATTGACGGCAAGCTCGATATCACAAATCTCAAACTCTAAACTTGAAAAGTTTTTGCCTTTCGTTACGGGGATCGACGATAAAGCGCACTATCAAGCCAACGTGCGCGCGGTGCGGGAGAGCAGCCGGTTGAAGGGAGAGGTCCGCCGGAGATTGGATGGGGCCAAGCAATTCATCCGCCAGGAGAAAAGGAAAACTTTTAATCAGACGCTTCTGGATTTTGATGGAAAGATTGAGCTGTATAGCGAAGGGAAAATCGAGATGGGCGTGTATGTTGAACTCGTGAGTCGCCATCTTGTTGATTTGCCCTTTGTGGTGTCCACATTCCTAGAAGCAATCAGGCTGGAGAGGTCCCTCAATTTCACCCAGGTGGAACATGAACGATCTCTTCTTCTCAATGATTTGTCGAAAAAATTAAGTACGAAGGAGGCCGCTGACCTTGCCAAGGCCGGCGCGGCCTTTCGAACAGGGGCCATTAATCACGCAACTTTCTATCAATACCTGAAAGATCTTTGCCACGAGCAGGGATGGCCCCTCGCCCGTTACAAAGCAATGGATGATTACTTCCGATATATTCTTCTAGCGGACAGTGTTGACGTGGATGCGCTGATGACAAATATGGCGAGCCTGGAAACAACCGTTTACAACCTTCTCTGTAAAACGCCGCAAGAACGCGAACTGGTGGCGGCATCAAAGCGGCTGAGTCTCATGGAGAAATTGGTGGATTTTTCATTGACGAGAGACGAGTGGGAGGCATACAAAAAGACGGTTTCTGGTAATCAGGCACTGGGAGCATTTGAGGACTTTTACCGTGAAGCGGAAATCCGCGACGTGAAAATGGCGATCAATTTATTAAAGCAATTGTCACACTCCGACTCCTCCCCACGTTTCTCAGTGGGGAGGCTGGGAGGGGCCCTTCCCCAGCTCCCTGTTGTAAATTCTGTATCACCGGCAAGCGGTGAGGGAATGGAGGTTGATCACTCACTGGCTGTTCTGGTCACCGGTGGTTTCCACTCCCGTGGCATCGACCGGCGCCTCGTTGAAGCGGGGCACACCGTCATCACCTTCGTCCCCAAAATCACACAAATCGAGATGAGCGAGGGCCCTGTGTATTTAAGTGTTTTTACCCAACAGAAAACCCCGCTCGACACATTGTTTGCCGGGGAAAAACTGTTCCTCTCATTGCCGGTTGCAAACCCTTCGTTCCGCAGGCAAACGGCTGTTCTGATGGCCGCGGATGGTTTGCGCGCAGGCCTTGACCCAAAGCTCGTGTCCGACTGGTTCCGCGCCGTCCTCAGGGGAATTTCAGATTGGAGCGTGAAGGGATATCAATCATTGATCAACGGCATCCAAGTCACTGTTTCATCCGGCGCAAGTTTATTCCGATTCGTCTTGGCCTATGACCAAAACAATCACATCCAATCTTTGGCTGTGGCTGGCGGTCTCAGCAAAATCGCGATGGCACAAGTCTTGTTGATATCCATTGGCTTCAATTGTGGGCTGTTGGTTGCGACGATTCTTTTTCTTTTTTTCATTCCTCAGATTGTCGGAAATGAAACGGAGGTTTTTCGCACCCTCCTTTCTGGGGCATTTTTGGGAGCTATTTTTCAGGTCAGCCGAAATGAAGTTGTAGAGAAAATCGCTGAGCAATGGGGAAATGGATATGCGCGTCGGCATGCCAATAGCGGAGGTTCTTGGGCAGCACACCTGTTAAGCAGCAAAAGAATGATATTGGAGGGGGCAGATGGGGTCTCCCTTGACCGGGCAGTCATTCTTGGTTCGAGTGATGTCAAAGAAGGGTTCTTGGATGATTTGGCCCAAAAATTTCAGCGGATAACCTTGGTGGATATTGATATTCAATCCATGAATCGCGCTAAAGGGGCACTTTCGGAAGAATTGCAACAAAAAATCGATCTGGTTGTTTGGGATATATCGGGGGGAGTGTTGGAGAAAATATTAACACCGGGGCTTGATCTAATCGAGAAAGGACCAAATTCTAAAACGGTTCTTGATCGACTGGTGCAATTGTTCGCTTTAACTCAACTGGACTTTGTTACGCACAGCATCAATGAACTGAAATCGTCCTATGTTGTCTCTTCTGTTTTGGTGTCACAATTGGTTTGGGCTGTTCTTCACGAAATTGAAGTTGCATTTCAAGGCCGGTTTGGCTCTGTCTATACAATGAACAGGGATTTAACCAACTATATTCATGGACGAGATGAAATGGTTAGACAGGTTTTTTCACATCATGTGGAGTTGCTGGGGCATTTGATGAAGTCTTCTGATTCCCGCGCCTATTTTTCAGCGGATACCACTTCTCTTACGAACCAGGACGGTCAGAAGGTCCGAATTGAACACTTGCCTGAGGGGTATGACTTGGAGAGGAATATTCGCGAAGCATACGAACTCGAGTCGACTCAGACCTGGGAATGGACCCTGTCCCCTCAAGGAGAATCAGAGATTTCTGCTCGCATCTCTGAGGTGAGGGCCTATTTGATAAAGAAAAAAACCGCCTCTCGCGGGGATTCAAGCGGGATTCAGGCTCAGCAGGATTTATCTAATGGAAATCCCGCCTCTCTGCTTTTCAACGCGCTGGTTTGGTGTGGATTTTCTCCTGAGAATTCCTGGGTGAAAGCGGCGGGGACCGCTGGGTTTGTAGGGGAGATCCTCGGTATCGCTTGGCTTGTGTTGATGCCGGACCTTAACTCCGGATGGTACGCTCTCTTTATTGTATTGGTTATTTTAGACTCATGGTTGGGCGCGCGCGCGAACAAAGTGCGCGGTTCGCCGGACGTTTCATATCTCTTCATGGTTTCCGCTTACCTGATCGCGATTTTCCTGCCTGCTTTTCACGCACAGCTTCTCCCCACGGTTTTACATCTGATTCAAGTCACGTTGTTTGTTTTGGCGGCCGGATATCACGTTCTTCGGGATTGGGATGTGATTTGGGGAGATCCGATCAATTGGTTGAATCGTCACGTTGACTGGGTGTCCATGTCTGTTCCAAATCCTTTCTATTTGCCGGGCGTAATATCGACCATTGAAGAGACGGTTACTTTCCGACCTCAGCCTTTAGGTATTTTCATTCCGATACCCAAGATGATTTTCGCCACTGGAAAGCCACGAGAACCTGGAAGCCCGTCTGGTCTTTACGATTTGGTTGATCCCGCGTTTGTTCGAGATCTTCCGGAGGATGTGTTGCGCAGATTAGAAGGAAAAACGAATTGGAGTAGGGTTGAAAAATGGATTCAGAAAGAACTCATTGCTTTATTGTTTGAGATCGTTCGAAAATCCGATGTAGAACTGGATGATATCCAACGATTATCAAGGCCTTATTTTTCTCAGACAACGATCCCGGCTCTTGGGAAAACATTGGGTGGACTTTATAACTACTACGATCGAATTAATGATTCTGGTTTGACCACCATTATTTTTCTGCTCTCCGAAGTTGGATTAATTGAAAAACAAAAGCCAGCGAACCGAATTCGTTCATTGAATGAGCTGGTTGCATGTGTGAGAGCTGGCCAATTCAGCAAGAACGGCGGGGAGATAGCTCTTCCTTGGGGGCAACTTCGAATCAATGTCATTCGAGAACTTGTGGAAGATATGACAGCTGCGAAAATTGGCATGCCTCTTGTTGCATTTCGCGCTTTAACTCTTGAAGAAAAAAAGCGGCATGTGTTGGAGTTGACAACTGGCGACATTGAAAGATGCGTTGTCCCGTCCATCAATCAGAAACTGGGCGGTTTGCTAAATCGTTATTCTCTCAGAGCGAAAAAGATGAAAAATATCAAAACCGCCAAATGGTTGCTCTTTGAGGATATCGGTTATTTGCCTCGGGATCTGCCGCCACTCAACCGTTTGGCCCGCTCACAAGATTTAAAAAAGCTTCTGGATTGCCAGGCTATAGCGGTTGGGGAAATCCCATGGGAGACCGTGTTCGAATGTAATCCTGAGTTTATTGCGCGCTTGCTTAAAGAGTTGGCTGCTGTCGTTGTTTATGGAGCCCAAACAGAGGAAGAAGTTGAACAGCGCGTCCTGAATGTTACATTGCCAAACATCACAGGCATGGTGCGCGGTGATTATGAAAATAACCCATTGCCAGGATTGGGACGGAATATTGGGCCTGTCCTGTCTTATATTCAGCACCATTTACAGCAAGGTGAAACGGCAAATATAGTCATCGGTAGATTGTTTTCTGTGCGAGTCAGAAAACCGTCGGCGATCTATGGAAGGGAGGCCCTTCAGGAGGCGGTAGCCATCAATGGATTGGGCAATGAGTTTTGGGGAAAGATCCCAAGCAGAACAATTCGCCTTTTGCTTCACGAATTGTCAATTGTGGCACAAAAGCCCATTGATAAGCTTGTTGAAGATGATTACTTAGGAAAAGTATTGCCTGTTCTCGAATGCACTTTGGGTGGCCTGTATGTTCATTTTCAGAAGAATAGATCGGGAGTCGTCACCCGGCTGCATATTCTTCGATCGGCGGGATTCATCATGGATATTGCCGGGCGTGCTCTGGCCATCCGAACACTTCAAGAAGGGCTTAACACAAACGTTGCAAAATCAAACAGGTATGCCGCTGTCGTTCGATCGATTTCCAATTTTTTGAAGGAGGAACACAACCATCAGCCTACGCGGTTAGACTCGGAAATCGATTTGGATCCAATGCTCGCTGCAATAACGGAAGAAATTGAAAAGCAGGATAAAACGAGCGTCAGGAAAAAAGACCTAGAGGCGTGGCTGGGAGCCCTCAATGCTTATTCGGCTCTGGTCGACACACAGGAATGGATGCCGAAAGCGTTCGAATCCCCTACGGCCGCGGCGGTTCTTCCGACGAATCGGATATCTAGTTTGGAAGACTGGGCGAATGGGGTGAACTACACTGGCGAACAACTTTATTCTCAATTGCCCACAAGGGTTCAGCGGTTGGCTGTGCTGGCTTTGTCAAAACAAGTGCAAAAACCTGTTAATGAACTTTCTCGACAGAATTTCCAGTTTGTGAATATTCCCATACTTGGGCGTAATTTATATGGGTTGTATCAACACCATTACCGCAAAAGAGATCGGAGTCCCAGCACGGTGGTTGAGATTTTAAATTCAGTCGGCTTTGTAATGGACGGGGCAATTTATGATTCAAACCTGCAAAAATTGAAAGAAGGAGCCAAGCAATTCAGCCAGAAGCAATATAAAGATACCTCGAGCCACCTGGACCGGTTGGTTGACTTTCTTGAACATCCGAACGCGAATAAAACATGCGAATCCTTTGATATCGATTTTGATCCTGGAGATGAAATTAAGCGTGTTCGAGGATTAATTAATGTTTCTGAACGATCTTCTCGCAGCAAATCTCAAACAGCGCATTTGGCGAAATTAAAGAAATGGGTGGTTGCGTTGGAGGCTTACGCTGCGATCACGGACACCATGCGTGGAATGCCAGGAATCTTTAATGAAGCATGGCAACCGAGCTTTACGCCGGTTGAGCAGGACGCGCAAGAACCCAATCAAGGGAAAAACGTACATTTGGAAAATACAACTCGCTCTTCAACACCCTCATCAGACGCTCCAAATTCAGGAAAAATCGGCGACCTTATCATCCGCGCAAACTCAAACAATGAAGATTCCCAGCCGGCGGCTCTTGAGTTGGTCGGCCTTGCCAATCAGTTTCCGATGCAGGTTGTTGATGGCTTGATTTATTTACTTAATTCAAATGACAGCGGCTTTCAAATAGGTACATATAGATTTTTACTTGATAATAAAATCTGGAATAAATATCTCGCAGGATTTTAT
This sequence comes from Elusimicrobiota bacterium, assembly GCA_022072025.1. Classification (NCBI taxonomy): domain Bacteria; kingdom Pseudomonadati; phylum Elusimicrobiota; species Elusimicrobiota bacterium. The sequence goes on along the minus strand of JAJVIP010000027.1, from coordinate 156,540 downwards.
GGTCGAAACCCACTGGCCAGGAACCAGTTAAGCGATGTTTTATTTTCTATGGATATCTCTGATGAGGACGCGGAGGATGAAAATGACTGGCCCTCTGCCGACCCAGCGCCAGCAGCCTCCCTGGTTTACAACACCCTGATTCTTCTCGGGTTTGATCCCGATGAGCAATGGGTGAAATCGGCGGGAACAATCGGATTCACCATTGAAATAATTTGCATAGGATGGCTAGCGTTTGCACCAGACGTGGATTTGGGGTGGCGGGCGCTGTTTGTTGTTTTGGTTGTCGCAGATGCTTGGACAGGCGCGCGCGCGAACAAAGTGCGCGGTTCGCCGGACGTTTCATATCTGCTCATGGTTTCCGCTTACCTGATCGCGATTTTCCTGCCTGCTTTTCACGCACAGCCTCTCCCCACGGTTTTACATCTGATTCAAGTCACGTTGTTTGTTTTGGGGGCTGACTTGCATCTATCGAGGGATGTGGGCGTGATATGGAGAGGTGCCAAATCTCTTGATTGGACTGATTTTGGAATCCGTTTAAATGACACTCACATGACCAATCGTAATCGAATCAACACTCTTATTTATCTTTATTGGTGGAAATTGGTTTTGGAACTTAAGGGGGGATTGCAAGAACTTTCGGCAGAAAACTTTTCTGAAAAGACCCTCAGAGAAGTTCTCTCCAAAAAGAAAAACGAAATTTTCAATTTGCATAACCGGTTCAAACTTTTGAGAGCAGGATTGGCTCTTCTCAATGGGAGAGAAGACGAGTTCGTCACTTTAATGTGTTACCCATCTCCTGATTGCGGAATATGCCAACAAAGTCAAAAAGCATTTGAAAGAGCGGTCCAATTGGCCGGCTTGTCCAATCTCAAAGTAAATTCAGAGTATTTTCATAACAATCAACATGGGGTTGCGCATGTATATTCGATCTTGTTTCCGAATGATGATGATCACTTGGCCATTGCTGTGGACCTCTCTGCAGGGCAGATGGTATCCCCTGATAAGGGCGGACACATTTTTGTCGGTCCTCCAGACAAATATTGGTCAATAATCTCACCGATTATCTCCCGCCGCATTTCTGGACTGGGCGAGGAAGGGGGACGCCTTAAAAAGAAGCAGCTTGCCGCTCAAAAAAATTATTTGGCATTGGAGCGTGCCATTGAGACGTCCATATCGCGGAATTATTCATATCCATCAAGGGGATATTTTCAAGCGGAATCCTTGGTAAAGGACCTGGAACAAATAACCTCGAGGTCGGTAACCCCTTGGGATTCAGTCAACCTCGAAATCAATAGAAGTATCCAAATAATGGAATGGGAATTAAAAGGTCGTGAACCGGAGTTGACGGAATCTCAAATTCAGGAGAAATTCGCGCCGGAGCCCGATAGGTTGGATAGTCTTCGTCCCGCGTTTCCCAATCAATCTGTCGCCCAAACTCTTGTTTTAGGAAGGCGGCGTTTAGGACCAAGAACATCGGATGTCCAATTTGGACGTTATCGCCATTGGTTTGTCCCCACCTATATATTTCCTTTTTGGGCTCTTCCTCTGCTGGATACACGAACACGGTCCTTGGGCGGGTTTTACGCCCCTTCATCAAGTATGAAGGAAAATGCTGTGATTCGACGCCGTTTTGAGTTGGCTCCGATTAATCAAGGGGCCATTGACATGTTATTGGCCCCTATTTTTGGACCTGCCGTGGCGGTGGCAGTTGAGGCCCGTATGGATTTGTTGGAGTTTCAAAAAACAATCATGCATGAATGGTGTCATCACTTTCTGGGCTTTCCAAACGTAGGGAAATATTTGAGGGCGCTGGCCTCCCTTGTACCGACACAAAAATTCATCGGCGATCGGTTCTTTTCCATTGCTTCAAACGGACATTATCCCCTGTCCCATATTGCCGAAGAGGTTTTGGTTCGTTTGATGGTTGATTCACGCCCGGGAGGAGAGGTGAGGTTGCGTGATGTTCTTATGGTTTTGCGCAATAGCGGGGTGGATTTTGATTCATTATTTACTAGCGCTCATTCTATGACCACTCCCTTGGATAGGCATATGGACCCTTTGCTGAAGCTGGCACGTCATGTATCACAATATCAGGTCGCGGATATTTTACTGCCATTTGTGATCTTGGGGCTTGAAGAGAGCCTTGCGTATTTACGTTTTGGGGATGGAAAATATTTACGGAAGATTCCCAACCTTTTTTTAACGGGGGCGCCACCCTTTCTGAACCGATATTGGGCCATTGATCACATCAATGCTGGGAGAGCTCTAGTATTGCTTGGTGAGGACGGTCGAGCGGCGTTGATCCCTGTTCCTTTGAAAAAAGGGGTGGGAGAATCATCACCTCAAATCCACCCGAACATTGCGGCGTATGAAGTCATGGAAGAAGGCCTTCTTTCACCCGATGTCCATGGGCCACGGACCAGAGGCGATTTAGGAGAAGTGGTAAATGGTTCCCCGTTGGATTTGGGGGTGGGTCGAACGACTTCACGCCCGTCAGAAAAATCAGACGATGACCCACCTCTGCCCACCAGGGGATCTTCTATTCAAGGACATTGGCTGAATCCTTTTTTTTCCAAGAAAAGGGATGAACGGAAAAGAATGGGGAGTGCTTAGCCCGTGGCCTTGTAAATACGTACGTTATCTGGTACGTTTCTTGCGGAGGTGAACTATGACCACTTTAACAGCAAGTCAGGCGCGGGCGTCCCTTTATAAACTGCTTGATCTGACAGCTCATTCCCATGATCCAATTCAAATTACAGGTAAACGGACCAATGCCGTACTTGTTTCAGAAGAAGATTGGAGAGCTATTCAAGAGACGCTTTATCTGTTGTCCATACCCGGTATGCGTGATTCAATTCGAAAAGGACTTAAAACCCCCATCAAAAAAACATCCCGGGAATTGCGCTGGTGAGTTGGAAGGTCGTCTATACCAAGCAGGCTCAAAAGGACGCCAAAAAACTCAAATCATTCGGCCTTAAATCCAAGGCAGAAATCCTCTTGAAGGTTATCGGTGAGAACCCGTTCCAAATTCCATCTCCCTTTGAAAAACTGGTGGGTGATTTGGAAGGGGCTTATTCAAGGCGAATCAACATTCAGCATCGTCTTGTGTACCAGGTGTTAAAAGAGATCAGAACGGTAAAAGTGATTCGCATGTGGACCCACTATGAATAGGTTTTTTTCCAAGGAAGGACAAGGAAAGAGGTCACCCATTTCTCTCATTTCTCTTGGAGAACATCGTCGGTTGAACTTGGCTGGTTCTTCTTGAGCCGTCCGCCGCGGCGGATGGTTCGAGAGCTGGGGGGTGCGGTTATTTACCGCGGCTCCCAGCTCCTCGATTAGGCGTTAAGACTTTTTCCATTTGCTTGTACCAGGCAAGATTCCCGCTACAGATAGACAAAGAGTCAGTGCAAGTTCACCAAGAAGGAAAAACACACCATACTTCTGAAAGAAATTAGTCGAAGCCGAATGACCGGCAACATAACCAGTTTCAAAGGATTTCGTATCAGCTCCTGCTATGCCACCAATGATCGCACCGGCGATAATTTGCACCACAAGGTAAATCGGGATAAACCAAAGGATTCCGCAAATAATCCGAATCACTTTGGACCTTTCTATGTGTCCGTCTATTTCACTCATTGAATCCCCTCTTTACGCCTAACGAGGCTGCAGAAAAAGCCCTCCGCAGTTCCCCGCATTTTGAAATTCATTATTTTCTTACCCTTTGCTCCTATTATTGGTTCTGTTCTGTTAAAGATCCATTGGAAAATTTATTCATTCCTTGATGGTCTGCCTTTGTTGCGTCGAGTTCTTTCAATTAAAGTCCCTCTTAGCACCGTTCATACCGATGAGGCACCGTTGTGAAAGGGATAATGGTTGCATGCCTTATATACCTTCATATGATTCTCAACGACTCGATGACGGAGGCGTTGTTGCTCGGGAGGCACACCACGCGGTCTTTTCCGTATGTCTCCCGCAGGATCGTAAGTACTTCATCAAGCCAGGAAGGACCCACGGCGAGAACATCGCTGAAGTCAAGTTCGATGCGGTCGCCCGGTTCCGGTTTGAAATAGGCTTTGATGGCCAGTCCCGCTTCTCGTCCGGCAGGCCGGGAAGTCAGGATTTCTCCAAATTTCTTTATCTCAACTTTCATTGAAGTTTCCAAACCATAAGGGTGATGGTGCCTTTCACTTCAGTGAAGTATTTGTCCAAAAGAGCAAGGCATTTCTCTTTTTGTTCTCCATAGAAAACACGCCCCTTTCCCGACATGCACGCAAGTCCCGCGCCCGGCGTTGTCGCAATGTTTTGCCTCACAAACTTCAATCCATTACCACGTTGCTCCGGCGCCCGGCCTGAGATGATTGTTTCGAACGCGGCCGTCAGCGCGGCTTGATCGTCGGTCAGATGAGGATGAACCCTTACCAACGATTGGAAAACGCCCTGCCCTCTGTCCGCAATACAGATCCAGAAATGCCCGCCGGTGACCTGGGACTGGAACCAGCACCCCGGCACATCTCGCCATTGTCCTGAATTGTGATCAAATGAGTTGTTTCCGATTTCACCAGTCATGGAAATAACCATGGGCAAAAGATCCGGCGGCAATCCATTGGCGAGGAAGGATTTGAGATGCGGCAATCGAGCCGCCAAAACGTCTCGCGTTTCACACACCGATGATTGAGGGCTTTGGGTCAGCTTCTCCGCATTGATCCAACCAGACACCCCTTCAAGGTCCGGAATTCCGGCCAACGCATATTGTGTAAATGGCGCTGATCCCACAGCTTCCAAAATTCCTTCTTTGACAAGACTACGCAAATGGCGATGAATGGCTTGGGAGGAAATTTTCAAAGACTCTCGTAATCCTTCCGGTCGCATTTTCCCCTGTTGCTTAATTAACTCGATTATTCTTGCACGGGTTTGTGTCTTCATTGTTTATAGTTGATAGTCTATAGTAAATCATAAAGTATAACTAGACTTATTTTGCGGTACGGTGAACCCAGATCACGTACCGGTATTGAACTGTTAATTCTTCGCAGGATCCCGGATTTTGCAATGGAAAAAGGTCGTCACCCCCGAATGCCTCTTTCAGTACTGTTCGACAATAATAACAATGCCGGACCAGTTCCAGCATTCATGAACTTATTGAATGAAACGGGGGGCCATCCTAGAAGAAAAATGGATTCCCAATTGGGAATTTCGGGAATGACGGCCGGGACATTTTTGTTTAACAGAGTTCGTCGAGAATACTGTCTCATTGCAAAATCAGGGTTTAAAAGATTGGTCTCCGCATGCGTGCCGAAAGGACATCGTGTATTGGATAAGACTTCAGCTGAGACCCCTTTCTGATGATTTGATACACTCGCCACCTCCATGGAAGATTTCATCGTCGTACGTGGGGCGCGGACGCACAACCTCAAAAACCTAACCCTCCGGCTCCCCCGCAATAAAATGGTTGTTATCACGGGCCTTTCCGGTTCCGGGAAATCGTCTTTGGCCTTTGACACACTTTATGCTGAAGGCCAACGCCGCTACGTGGAATCTTTGTCAGCTTACGCGCGCCAATTTTTAGACGTCATGGACAAGCCCGATGTCGACGTCATTGAAGGCCTCTCTCCCGCGATTGCGATTGAACAGCGGACCCCCAGTCACAACCCACGATCGACCGTTGGAACCGTTACCGAAATCTATGATTATCTGAGACTTTTGTTTGCTCGCGTGGGAACGCCTCATTGTCCCAGTTGTGGGAAGGTGATTCGGCCCCAATCAGCGGCTCAAATTATTCAGGATATATCCACGCTGTCGGAGGGAGATCAGGTTACCCTGATGGCTCCTTTGATTCGCGGCCGAAAAGGCACGTATGAGGAACTCTTTAAACGTTATGCCCAAAATGGCTATGTCCGTGTTCGGGTGAATGGAAAAATTCACCGATTGGAAGAAAAGATTCCATTGGACCGCTATAAAAAACATGACATTGAACTCGTGGTGGATCGCATTCTCATCAACAAAGAGAACCGCGATCGTTTGGCGGATTCGGTCGAAACGGCTCTTCGCGAAGGGCGGGGACTCCTCATGGTAGAGACACCGAAAGAAGGCACAAAGCTTTACAGTGAACATCACTCTTGTCCCACCTGCGGCCTCTCTTTGCCGGAAATTGAGCCGCGTTTGTTTTCCTTCAACAGTCCCTATGGAGCATGCCCAGATTGCGACGGTTTGGGGGCCCAAGTCAAAGTCACCGAAGATTTGGTGGTTCAGGATTCCAGCAGGTCGATTGCCGAAGGCGCGTTGACGGCGTGGTCGGATCCGGTGACCACCCGGACCAATCGGTGGAAAAATTCCTGGGCATCCTATTATGAAGATATCTTGGCCGGCGTGGCCAAAAGAAACGGGATTCCGATTCATGTGCCCTGGAAAGATCTCTCCAAGCAGCAACGCAAGATGCTTTTGTGGGGGGACGGCGAATTCGAAGGGGTTATTGGCAATTTGGAGCGGCGCTACCGGGAAACGGAATCCGAATTTGTGAAAGAAGAAATCCAAGACCGATTTATGTCGAGACGCGAATGTCCGGGGTGCCATGGGGCGCGACTAAAAAATGAGGCGCTCGCTGTGAAAGTGGGGGGGGAGTCCATCGCGGGGCTTTGCGCCAAAGATGTGAAAGACGTTGAAAAGTTTTTTGAATCCCTCACTTTAAGCGCGCGGGAAAAAACCATTGCGAAACAAATTCTTCAAGAAATTACTTCGCGGCTCAATTTTTTGGTCAAAGTCGGGCTTGATTACGTTACCTTGAACCGTGAAAGCGCCACGTTGGCCGGCGGAGAGGCCCAGCGGATTCATTTGGCCACCCAGATTGGCGCGGGCCTCGTGGGCGTTCTGTACGTGTTGGATGAACCCACCATTGGCCTTCATCCGCGGGATAACACTCGGCTTTTGACCACGCTCACCCGCTTGCGCGATGCGGGGAACACGCTTATTGTGGTGGAGCATGATGAAGAGACCATTCGCATGGCCGATTGGTTGGTGGATTTGGGGCCTGGGGCCGGTGTGCATGGCGGAGAGGTGGTGGCGGAGGGCACTCCCGAAGAGGTGTTCAAAAATCCGAAATCCATCACGGCAAAATACTTGGAGGGGGGAAAAGGCATCCCTGTTCCTTCTACCCGACGGATGCCTGGAAAAGAATGGTTGTCGGTTTTGGGAGCGCGCCAATTTAATTTGAAAGACATCGATGTGTCATTGCCATTGGGGGTGTTCGTGGCCGTGACAGGAGTTTCAGGTTCTGGAAAATCAACTTTTGTTCATGAGATTCTTCACAAAGCTTTGGCCAAAATACTTCATGGGGCCAAGGAAGAGCCCGGGCGACATCGCGGACTTAAAGGCGTTGAGCATTTGGACAAGGTGATCGTGGTGGACCAAGACCCCATCGGCCGAACGCCGAGATCCAACCCTGTGACTTACACCGGCGCCTACGCCTCCATTCGTGATCTCTTTTCCCAAGTACCGGAGGCCAAACGTCGCGGTTTTGGGCCCGGCCGCTTTTCGTTCAATGTGAAGGGAGGCCGTTGTGAAAATTGTCAGGGAGATGGAACCCTCAAAATATCCATGCAGTTTTTGCCCGATGTCTATGTCATGTGCGATGTGTGTAAAGGCGCACGTTTCAATGAAGATACCTTGGCCATTCGCTACAAAGGGAAATCCATTGCCCAAGTGTTGGATATGACCATTGAAGAAGCATCGGACTTCTTCTCTCCGATCCCCCTTGTCGCCCGAATTCTGAAAACATTAACGGAAGTGGGTTTGGGATACATGAAGTTGGGGCAGTCGGCCACCACACTCTCAGGAGGTGAAGCGCAACGGGTCAAGTTGGCCACGGAACTTTCGAAACGCGCCACTGGAAGAACGCTCTATATTCTCGACGAACCCACAACAGGGCTCCACTTTGCGGATGTTGAGAAATTGTTGAGTGTGCTCCATCGTCTTGTGGACGCGGGAAACACGGTGGTGGTGATTGAACACAATTTGGACGTGATCAAAACCGCTGATTGGATTGTCGATTTGGGCCCTGAAGGCGGAGGGCGGGGAGGAGAACTGGTGGCGGCCGGGACGCCGGAAGAGGTGGCCTTGGTGAAAGGCTCCCACACCGCTCGATATTTGGCGCCTTTGCTCAATTTAAGTCGGAATTCAGATATAATCCCGGCCACTCACTAACCGATTTTTAAAAATCCATAGAAGTTAATTTAAGGAGGAGTGTCTTGAAATCACGTTTAACATTTTTGCCGTTGGGGTTTATTTTGTTGGGAGTTTTTGTTTTAACGGGGTGTCCGCCCAAAAAGAAGTTGGCCATTGAAGAAAAACCCAAAGAAGAAGAAAAAGCAGAAGAGACAACTGAAGAATCTACTGAAGTGGCTCAAGTCAAAGAAGGCGATATCGAGATCAAACAAGACTGGACCGAAATTCCCAGCCTGCAACTTGTGCAATTCGATTACGATTCCGCTTCCTTAAGCGACAGCGCCCGTGCCGCTCTTAAAACCAATGTGGCCATCATTAAGAAGCTTCCCAAATCAGTGGTGGTGCGCGTGGAAGGCCATTGCGACGACCGTGGAACTGTGGAGTACAACATTGCGTTGGGGCAGCGTCGAGCCAATGCGGTCAGAGGCTATTACTCCACCGCCGGATTGGCCAAAAATCGGTTGGAAACCATTTCCTTCGGTGAAGAGCGTCCGCTCTGTAATGAGATGACCGATGCCTGTTGGTCACGGAACCGCCGATCAGCGACCAAAGTTAAAAACGCAGAACCGATAACAGTAAATACCAACGACCTCTGATCTCCATGGACCGGCGAGCCTGTACCGCTCTTTTGGGAGTGTTTGTATTTTCCGGATGTGTGACGCGGGAAGATATCCGTGGCATTCAGACCGATCTCTTTAATATTCAGAAAGGTATTGAAACCCGGCTTGGAAATGTAAAGGATCAAACCGATAGCGTTCAAACCTCTCAAGCAGATTTATTACAAGAGATTCAGGATTTAAGCGGAAATCTTTCCGCGCTGAAGTTAGACTTGGCCGATTACCAGCAGCGTATGCAAACTCTTTCTGCTCGTTTGGATGATTTGGAAGCTTCCCTCACCGCCAGAATGGATTCTCAAATCGAACTTCTTTCGGGATCAAAGTTTGTCGAGAAGCCGCTTCCCAGCACCACCTTCAATTTGGCCAACACCGACTTTGTTCGCGGAAAATATTCTGAGGCGATCACGGGATTTCGATCCTACATTAAACAATTCCCAAAAGGAGACCGGGTTCCTGAAGCCACTTTGAAAATTGGCGATTCCTTTGCCAAGCAGAAAGACATCGATGCGGCGATGGGAGCCTATGATCATCTTCTGCAAAGTTTCCCCAAAGATCCATTGGCAGCCTCCGCGCTCATGCGAAAGGGGAGTTTGATGGAAACGGAAGGAAAAAAAACATCGGCGAAAGAAATATATACCACCTTGATTAAATCCTATCCGAATTCAAACGAGGCCAAAACGGCCCAGGAGAGGCTGAGGACTCTTCAACTCGACGACGTTACAAAGTGAAATTCATTATCCCGAATAATTCAATTAAAAGGCTTTTACCGTCTATCAACCGTGAATATTTTAGTGCCGTCTTCCCGGCATGCTTTCTGGCCGGGATCCAGGTTTTAACCGAAGAGAAAACCTGGGCCCCGTACCGTTCCATAATGATCTTGGCCGGTACAGTCCAGAACAATAAATTATCATTGAGCTGGACGGCCAAAAGATCGCCGGGGCGACGATTCAACCGAACCATTTCGGTTATGAATTGGAGAAACATTCTGTCCCTTAAGTTGTGTGTGTTGGTTTTGTCTTCTTTTTTCGTTTCTTCTTCCCAGGCCAACCCAGTTGATGTTCAGTTGGATCGTTCGATCCAACTGTTCAATTTGGGAGTGTCCAATATTTCATCCGCTGACAAAAAGGGTGATGCGGCGTTGATTTCATCCTTCCAATCCCCACTCACGCAGGACTTGGACTTTTCAAAATTATTCAACTTGATTCAAAATGGACCTGTGGTGAAAGGAAAATCCGAAGTTCTGGAATGGGCCAAATTGGGATCGGATATGGTTTTATCCGGATCCATCCGAGGACGCGGGGAAGACCGGTGGGAGGTCTCTATTGTTTTAAATGATACGCGTTCCGGAAAAGAAGTTCTGGATCTCTCTCGTCGAGGAGCACGCGCAGAGATGCGATTCATCGCTCACGACATCGCCAATGAAGTCTTCAAATATTTCACAGGGAAACCAGGTATTTTTAATTCCAAGATTGTGTTCGTTAATGACGTTACGGGGCGTAAAGAACTTTATATCGCTGATTACGATGGAAAAAACATGAAACGATTGACCAATGACAACTCCATCGTTATTTTGCCGCGCATTTCACCAGATGGAAAGAAGATCGTGTTTACCTCATATATGGCGGGAAATCCGGATCTTTACGTGATCAATCGGGATGGGACCGGGCGAAGAAAGATTTCCGCCAAGGCGGGGTTGAACGTGTCCCCTGCCTGGTCTCCCAATAATCAAGATCTGGCGGTGACGCTGTCCAAAGATGGCCCCCCCAATATTTTTCTGATGGATCTTCAGGGAAACGTGAGACAGCGTTTGACCGACGCCTCCACGGCAGACACCGCTCCCTGCTTTTCACCCGATGGGGCGCAGATTGCTTTCACCTCGGACCGAGCGGGGGCCCCCCATATCTATATCGTCAATATTGACGGATCGGGACTTCGGCGTATTACCACGGCCAGCCATTGTGATTCGGCGGCTTGGTCTCCTGATGGGCAGTTGATTACCTATGTTAAAAGTGAAGGGGGAAATTTCGATATTTTCTCTATCGAAGTATTAACCGGGATTGAACGCCGATTAACTTGGGGGCAAGGCGACAGCGAAAATCCCAGTTGGTCTCCCGATGGGCGCTTTATCCTTTTCACCTCAAACCGGCGCGGGAGAATGGAGTTGTTCATTATGAGCGCCGATGGCAGCGATCAAAAGGTTATTCCCACTAACAACGGAAAATCCTTTACCCCACACTGGTCCTTATGAAGCGAGATTTCCTTTCGTTCGCTGATTTCTCTCAAAAAGAGATTCATGATCTTCTCTTGTTGTCTCTGAAACTTAAGAAAAAAAAACTTGGCCGCGCCTTGTTTGGGAAATCCATTGGCCTTGTTTTTCAAAAACCCTCCACACGAACGGCGGTTTCATTTGCGGTGGGTGTCAGCCAATTGGGGGGGACGCCTCTCATATTGAACGCGGATATTCTTCAGATCAAACGCGGCGAATCTCCCCGAGACACGGCGCGGGTTTTGTCACGATATTTGGACGCCATCGTCATCCGGGCCAATCATCATTCGGATGTATTGGAGATGGCCAAATACGCCACCATTCCGCTTATCAATGGACTGACTGAGTTGGAGCACCCCTGCCAAGTGTTGGCTGATTTGTTGACTATCATGGAACATCGGAAAATGAAACATCCAAAACAGTTGGCGGGTATTAAACTGACCTATTTGGGAGACGGCAACAACATGGCCCATTCTTTGATGCTGGCCTCGACGCTTTTGGGCATAAAATTGATGTTGGCCTGCCCGGCGGGTTTTGAGCCCAAGGTTGAAATTCGCAACAAGGCCAACGAGCTTAAAAAGCAGGGGAAGGGCGAATTTCATGTTCTTAGAGATCCCTTGGTGGCCGCCCGTGGAGCTGATGCTGTGTATACCGATGTTTGGACTTCCATGGGACAAGAATCAGAACTTCAATACCGCCAAAATTTGTTTGCTCCCTATCAATTAAATGCCGCCGTTCTTAAGGAGGCCAAGCCGCAGGCCTTGGCCATGCATTGTCTGCCCGCGCACCGGGGAGAAGAGATCACCGAAGATGTGTTGGAAGGGCCTCAATCCGTTATTTTTGACCAAGCAGAAAACCGTTTGCATGTTCAAAAAGCAGTTCTCGTAACTTTGCTTTCCAAAAAAAGGTCATGATTTTTTCCATCGGTTCGATTCAACCCGATATCCATCCCACGGCCTTCATACATCCCACCGCTGAAATATCAGGAAAGGTCAAAATCGGCGCCCGTGTTTCTATCTGGGGAGGGTGTATCCTGCGGGGTGACGTCGATTGGATAGAAATTGGCGAAGATTCCAATATTCAAGACGGTTCTGTTTTTCATACCTCTCCCCTCATGCCCGTTCATTTGGGAAAAGGGGTCACCGTGGGGCATCGAGCCATTGTTCATGGGGCCGTGGTGAGAGACTATTCACTCATCGGGATGGGGGCTATTTTGCTCGATAAATCCCTCATTGAAACGAATTGCTTGATTGGGGCCGGAGCTATTGTCAAAGAAGGGGGAGTGATTCCTGCAGGAAGCCTGGCTTTGGGCATTCCCGCCAAAGTGATGCGGCCGCTTAAAGCCGAAGAGATCAAGATGATTGTCGAGCGAGCCGAAGAATACGTGCAATTGGCCAGCCAATATCGAAACGCGCTTAAAACGGCAGCTCTTATTTAATAGGTGAAAAAACAACCTCCTCGCCTGATTTTGGCGTCTGCCTCTCCTCGACGGAAAGCTCTCTTAAATAAAGCCGGATTTCGGTTTGTCGTTCATCCCAGTCATGTCAGTGAGCGGATTCCAAGTGGAATCTCTCATAAGAAAAAAGTCGAGTATTTGGCCTATAAAAAAGCAAAATTTGTTTCCAAAAAATTCCCTCAGGATATCGTTATAGGCGCGGATACGCTTGTTTTTATCAATGGACATGCCGTTGGGAAGCCCAGCTCTCCTCGACATGCCCATCGCATTCTGTCTGAACTCTCGGGGCGCTGGCAGCAGGTAATAACGGGGGTGGCCTTGGTGTGGGAGGGAGGAAGAAAGGTTATCGTGAAATCCAAAACGTCACGCGTGAAATTTCGTCTATTGAGCCGCAGCGAAATCGAGGCTGTCGCGCACAAACATTTGGATAAGGCTGGCGGGTATGCCGTTCAGGAAAAGAAAGATGGTTTCGTTGAAAGGATTGAAGGAGATTACGACAATGTCGTGGGTTTTCCGATGGTGGTGGTAAAAAGCCTTTTAGCCCGGTTGCCCCATACGTTTTCGAAAGCTTTCTGAGACGATATTGACTTTGAGTGTGGAGTTAAGTTGATTGAGCCAATCCCCAAAAACAAGATTGGTTTCTCTGTCGATTAATTCACTTCTGAACTTTTCTGGGCTGGTTTCTAATTCTTTTCGTTTGGTCTTATCGGTTTCAGTTTGGAGTCGCAAGGCCAATGCTTCTTTGAATTGGGATTCAGGAATATGAACGGCTGTTGCGATGAGAGAGTTGAGTTGTCTGCCGGCCATGTCTTTTTTATGGGTTTTTTCGAAATCACGGGGTTTCATTCCGAAGCCTTGGTTTAACACCCGGACATAGGTCGAAGGGTCGAATTGATTGTCTCTTTGAAAGGCTGGAATGCTGGCCAATTGAAGTTGTAGTTCGTGATCGCTGATTTCAATGCCGTATTTTTTTGATTCCTGAAAGAAAACCTCTTGTCGAATCAGTTCATTGAAGGCTTGACTTTGAATTTGCTGACGTTGTTCAGGTGTTGTTGTTCCTTCAGTTTGGCGCATCAATTGATTGTAAATCCGGTCATATTGCATCTGAGTTACTTTTGCGCCATTGATTTTCATGATGGTGTCTTGGGGAGAAGAAATAAGCGAATTGCCGCCAATTCCAAACAGAAGAAGGCCCACAATGCAGGCGGCCATAAAAACCATAACGAATGAACGATGTTTTCTAAAGAAACGAAACATGGCGGGAGAGTATAAAATTTAAACGGGTTTAGTGTTTTCCGTTGGCGACGACTTTTAGGTTTTTGTGATTTCCGTTCTGGTTCTCAATTTCCCCGGAAATGTTGTGTGGGTTGAGTTCGATGACCTGACCGTTACTTTTGATCATCTGACAGTTGCCTTCAAAATTGGCCCCATCTGAAATAATTAGTTTTGCGGTTTGAATATCCCCCAAGACATGACTCGTGCGGAGCAACTCAAGCGAATCATTGGCCGATATATTTCCTTTTACTTTTCCTGCCACCGTAACTTTTTCCGCGAAAATATCGCCAGCCACCACTCCAAATTCGCCGATGAGAACACACTGAGCTTTCACTCCGCCCTTTATTTTTCCATCGATCCGAACTGATTCGCGCGTTTGAAAATTCCCTTCCATTTCTGTGTCGGGGCCAACGATGGATTCAATTTTGGGGTCGTTTTTGTTTGATTTTAAAAACATGTTATTCCTCCGAGCGAACGGTGTGGTTCAGTCTTGGGTTTAGTGTAACGAGGTTCGAGGGGGTTTTCCAGCGAATTTTTGATCTTCGCGTAAATAGCTGATGGGATTTTTCCTGATATTGTAACGCCATACTTCATAATGACAGTGAACACCGGAGGATTTTCCTGTGGTTCCCATGAGCGCAATAATTTGGCCTCGTTTTACTTTCTCCCCGGGTTTTACAAGAAGGCGACTGTTGTGGGCATAACGTGTACTGAAACCAAATTCGTGTTGAATTAACACCAGGTTTCCATATCCGCCATTCCAAGATGCCAACCGAACCACCCCATCCGCGGTGGCTCGAACAGGGGCTCCGTGGGGCCCTTTGATATCAATACCCGGGTGAAATTCAAAGCTCCCATTAAACGGTGAATTTCGTTCCCCATATTTTGATGTGAGGGGGCCTTGGTAGGGCCAACCCCTTGGTGTGGCACGGAAAAGACGGCGTTGGGTATCGATCCAATCTGAGAGGTCGTCAAAACTTTTGAGTCGGTCTTGGGCTTCAGTTTTCATGCTGCCCACCTTTTGGATCAGCGTGGGCCAGGAAATATCAGGTCCCACTGATTGCATGATCCTGGCCAAATTATTGGCATCCACCATGGTGGGGCCACCGGTTCCATCCGCAGATTGTGATTTTATTTCTTGAGGGGGTTTTTCATTTGTGATAACGGCCGTTTGATTTTGGTATTGCAAGAGGTCTCGAAGTTGGGCGTCAACTGTTTTAACTTCATCAAGATATTCCCTGGATTTGTCCATTTGGGCCAGCAAGTATTTAATTTTCATTTTCATGGCTTGATTTGTTACTTCCGTTCGCCAGTAATCGACATGTTGAGCTGAAAGGTAAGTGCCCCAAAACGTTATGGTTGCCCAAGTAAAAGTGATCAAAAGAATCATTGAAAGGTGGATATTAATCTGACGGGGACGGCTGCTCCCATGAGGAACAATCATTAACGTCAGCTGGTAGGAAAGAATTTTTTTAATCCAATCGAATTTCATAATTCACCGGTCGCGGATGGTACCTTTTTAGCGTCGCTTCGGTAAAACACCATATTGGTGCCGCCCACCTCAATCAAAGCCCCATTCTCCAGTAAAACCTGTTCTTGAATGTTAATCCCATTTACTTTCGGATACCCCGCCTTAACGGCTTTGAGAAAAAAACCATCGGGTCTTTTGCTGATGGCCGCTGCAATGCTGGGGGCCATAAAACCTTTGATTTTGACAAGAGCTTGATCTGTGGTTCCAATATAGGTCACCAAATCTTTGAGAATAATTTCGCTTTGACCGTTCACCCCCCCGGCCACAACGCGAATAATACCCTGTACTGCTTCGGTTCCTGATTCATTCTTGGGAGTGGGGGTAGCGTTTGATGGAAGAGGTTGTTCTTTTTTCATTTCAGAGCCAATGGACACGTTTACAGCGGGATTTGACACCGATGGTATGGGGGGGGAGGCCATATCCTCCAAATGAAAATCAAAAATATGTCCGGCGACACCAATTTGATCCCGATCTTTTAACTGTCCAGTTTTTATTCGGCGACCGTTGATGAAAGTTCCATTGGTGCTGTTTAAATCCTCAAGGGTGTATCCAGAACCTTCTTTTTTTATTTTCCCATGAAATCCGGAGATGGTGGGATGATCAATACAAATGTCGTTTTCAGGTTTACGCCCAAAGGTGGTTTCGATTTTCGTTAGCGTCACTTCTTTGATGAAGGCTGAATTAAATTTAATTAAAACTTTTGCCATATTTATCAATTTCCTGTTGCACGAGAAAATACGCTTTTAACTCGGTCCGCCAGCGATCCCCAATTGGAACGCGGTTCGAGTTGGGCCACAATGACGGTGATATTATCACCTCCACCCGCGTTGTTGGCCAGTTCAATTAATTTCTCTGAAATATTTTTCGGATCGGATTCACTGGTGAAAACAGATTCAATTTGGGAGTTGTCGAGCATTTTGGTGAGACCATCCGAGCAGAGCAAAATATAATCCCCTTCATCGACTGGGATTTCCTTTAGATCCACTTCAACATCATCATTAATTCCGATCGATCGAGTTAGCATGTTTCTTAAATCTGATTTTTCAGCATCTTCAGGCGTTAAGAGCCCCTTGTCTATTTGTTCTTGAATAAAACTGTGATCATTTGTGCAAAGTTGAAGTTTTCCTTTATGGACCAGATAGAGGCGACTGTCTCCCACATTTGCCACGGCGAGTTTTTCGTCTAACCAAAGCGCGGCCACAAGAGTTGTTCCCATGTTGTGGTTTTCAGGATTGGTTTGCGCCGCTTCATAAACGGCTTGATTGGAAAATTTTACGGAATCTCCGAGTAGGCGAGTTCGCGGATCCAAATTGGGATTGTTGGGAACGTGAAAAAAAACTGGGACATGTCCTGTCTTCAGGGCGCGTTTGAGCTGTTCACTGCAGAGTGTGGTGGCCAATTGGCTGGCGACCTCTCCTGAGGCATGGCCTCCCATTCCGTCGGCCACAATCATGAATCCGAGATCGGGTTCAACAAAGAAAGAGTCTTCATTGTTGGACCGTCTTCGACCTTTGTCTGTTTTCCCGTAAATATTCAAGCGGTTCCCCATAGTTAAATTTACACAGCTTTTCTTTTTTCATCATCTTTTGGTGGAGTCGGAGGCTGAAAAATTCCTTCTATGCCTTTGGCCATCGGAGGATCCATCACCACTGTTTTGTCGATATTCTCTTTTGGAGGAATAATCACGGTGTCCCGACCGGCGGGTTTTCCCGGAGGAATCAACTCGGATGGCATTTGATTGGCTGCCGGACTGTCCGGTGAAATAATATGGAATTCTTTTTCGATTTCGGACAGGAAATTTTGATCCAGAGGCTGAATTTCCGGTGATTGAGTGGGTTCGGCCTGGAGGGGAGGCGGAGGAGGCGCTACCGCAGGTTGTGTTTGCGGGGCTTTGAGAGCCATCTTCAGGTCTTCCGCCATTTCTCCCGCTGTCTGATATCTCTTGGCCGGATCCTTTTGTAGGGCTTTGTTAATAATGGGAACGATTGATGGCGGTAAATTTGGATTAAATTCGCGTGGGTTGGTGTGATCCACATTGGCGATACGGTAAAGCAAGGCCGCAATACTATCGGCTTGGAAAGGTTTTTCTCCGGTTAAGAGTTCGAAGAGGGTCACGCCAAGAGAGAAAATGTCGGCTCGACCATCCACCTGTTTGTTGTTATTCACCTGTTCAGGACTCATGTAAGCGGGGGTTCCAAGCATGGCTCCTGTGGCGGTTTTTGAAGAGGCTTGAATTCGAGCGATACCAAAGTCCGTGATTCGAAGGGTTCCATCTTTTAACAACATGATGTTGGCTGGTTTGATGTCCCGATGGACCACTCCTTGTTTATGGGCATAATCCAACCCCTCCGCCACCTTAATGACCAGATCAATGGCTTTTTCCATGGGGAATAGATTGCTCTTTTCACAGTAGGATTTGAGGTCGGTTCCGTCCAATAATTCCATCGCTATATAGGCGACATCCTGGTCTTCTCCAGCATCAAAAATCCGAATAATGTTGGGATGAGTTAAATTTCCAGCCGATTCGGCTTCTCTAAAAAAGCGTTCTTTAACAGATTTTGTTTGAGCCTCATCCATATCATCTTCAAAACGTAAGGTTTTGATGGCCACTTGACGGTTAATTTTCGGATCCTTACCCAAGTACACGATTCCCATCGCGCCACGGCCCAATTCTTTCATCACTTCATATCGTCCCAGGGTGGTGTTTTGGCCCAAACCTTGTACCACCACGGTTGAATCGGACCCTTTCTTCCCGATGCCTCCGAATACGGCGCCATCTCCGGCCTTTTTCAAGAGGTCAATTTTCTCTTTGATATCTTTAAATTTTGGATCCACGCCGGCGATGTGTTCATATACCGCAGCCGCTTTTGAGAACTGACGTTTCCGCTCCAAGTCGAGGCCCAAATTATAAAGAAGTTCTTTCATGGAGTCGTCCACTGGGCAGCGTCGAAATTTTTCAAAAGCCAAATCAAGCATCCCTTGTCCCTGGAATGAGAGTCCCAACATTTTATTGGTTTCTACTCCTTCAGCTTCAACCAGTTCTTTTCCTTTTTCAGTGAAGACCAATCGCTTTCCCACAATCAAAACAAACCCCACCGCCAACAAGAAGGCGCCATAGGAGGGTGTGACCCACAGCCCCTGTTTGATTAAAAGGGTTCCACTCATTCCCATGAGTCCCAAAAAAAGAAGACCCGAGAGGGGAATGGCAAGGCGAGCTTTAACAAGAGGAAGAATGAAAATCACGAATAAAGCGGCAAGGGCAATGGTTGCCCACTCCGCCTTAAAGGCCCAAGGAGGGCGTTTGATGAAATGCTGACTCAGGATGTTTTCGATATGGGTGGCCCAAATCTCCAATCCCGTAAAACTTTCTCCTTGGGGCACCACAAACCCAGGGGCCAGTCCAGGGGCCGTTACTCCAATAAGAACAATTTTGTCTTTCAAGGTATTTTCAGGGATGGCCCCAGAGAGCAGGTCAACCACGGAAAATCGTTTGAACGTGCCGGCCGGCCCAGCGAATTCGAGATAGGTTTTGTTTTCTTCATCCACAGGGATATGGGCTTTGAAAAGAGTTAAGCCATCCCCGGGTTTCCAGGTCAGGGCTTTGCGTTGGAGAGCGAGATATTCACGGACAATTTGAATCGCAAAGGAGGGGTAAACTTCTGTTCCATATCGAATTAAAGGAGCGATTCGGCGAAGGGTCCCATCGGGGTCTGGGGTTAAATTGCTTTGTCCGATCGAAAGCGCGAATTTGGCAAAAGTTTCAAGAGGAAGCACCATTTCATTCCCGGGAGGGATTTTGGAGTTTTCATCTGCATTAAAAGAGGCTTTTTCTTTCGCGAAAAAATCCGGTACTTTTGGAAGATTGTTCCCTAAAGCGTCACCTGGCTGGAAATACATGGGGAGGATGACATTGACGGCTTGCTCAATTGACTGACCCAGAATGGCATCCCCATCCAGGGCAGATTTGGCTCCTTCAAGATCATTTTCCAGAAAATCCTCAAACGCAGAGGTGTTGACTTTCTTTTTCTTAAGTTGAGATTTCTCTGCCCGCAAAATTTCCGAGAATTTATCTGCCAGTTGAGATATTTCTTCCAAGCCCTGGTTTTGTTCAGCTTCAGTAAAAAAGATGTTGAGTCCGATGACTTTGGCCCCCGCTGCGACAGTGTCATCAATGATTTGAGCGACCAAAGAGCGCGGCCAAGGCCATCGTCCAAATTGCGCGACGGCATCTTCATCAATCTCAAGAATACGAATATTGTCGGTTTTGGCATCGGCATGTCTGAAACGACTGATCAAGTCATACGTTTTTAGGCTGGCGGTCTCGATGGGGGTGGGTTTATCGATCCTCTTGGCGTAGCCATAGGCCACAAATCCTGTTAAGAGCAGGCCCATTCCAATTTCCACAAATGGCGGTGTTTTTTTGCTCATGTTGAACAAAAGTAACGCCAGAGAGGCTCATTTTCAACCCCTCTTTATTAATATTTTTTATGAATTGGGGGCTGTTTCTTCGGCGTTTTCATCGACTTCTTTGGCTTTCTTTTTGGAGGCCAGGCGGGATTCGATCACTTTTTCAATGCGTTCATGGATGTCGGGGATTTTTTTTGAAATGGAATTCATTGATTCGTGAGGCAAGATAATAAGGTCAACGCCCGCCTCTCCTGCTGTGACGGTGGCTGTGGCGGAAATAGGCCGAAGAAGCGAGATTTCACCGAAGTAAGTTCCCGCGTCCAATTGAGCCAATACCAGCTTCTGCCCTTTGTTTTTGGTGGAAATAACCACACTTCCCTCCCGAATAATAAAAAGCCGATTGGAAATTTCACCCTGAAAAAGGATGGTTTTATTGGCTTCCACCTTGTCTTTTTGTAGCGAAAAAAGGACATTTTTAAGTTCTTCTTCCGGAACGTTTTGAAAGAAATCAATTTTTTTAAGTATTCCAAGGACCGATAGGTACTCCTTGGGGGTTAATTCACTTGCGGGCACGAAAAGTTATCCTCACCGAGTATTTCATGGGAGCCAGTATACCGGCGAAAATGATAACCTGCAAAATATTTTTAAATTTCAACTTATGGGGGGCGGTCATGATCTTCGGTTTATACCACAGTCCCGGCGAAACAATTGGATTGATGCACAATATTCTAAAGGACCTTCACCTTCCTTTTAAAGATGTTCATCTTCATGACAATGAAGGACTCCCTCGCGATATCAGCGACCTTGAAGGATTGATCGTCATGGGGGGCCCGATGAATGTGGATGAAGTTACTGAATATCCATTTCTGCTTCCTGAGCTCCAATTGATTGAGAAAGTTTTGAAGGAAGGGAAACCCATCTTGGGAATATGTTTGGGAGCTCAATTGATGGCGAAGGCTCTGGGTAAAAAGATTTATAAAAATAAGGTCCGAGAAGTGGGATGGCATCCGATCCAATTAACACCACAAGCAAAACAAGACCCCCTGTTTAAAAACATGCCAACTGAGTTGGATGTGCTCCATTGGCATGGAGATACTTTTGATATCCCGGAGGGGGCGGTCCCTTTGGCCAAAAGTAAAAACTGCCCCAACCAAGCTTTTAGATGGGGAAAAACAGCTTACGCCCTGCAATTTCATCTCGAAGTAACCCCCGCCATGTTGAAAAAATGGTGCGACGCCAAATGTGAAGAATCCTTCATCCGTTCTGCGGGAGAGGATCCTCAAAAAATTATATCCACAACAACGAAAGCCTTTGAGGTCCTTGAGCCATTGGCCCGCGAGTTTTTTACTTCATACTTCAAAATGTCTTACAGCCATCTTCTTGCATCCGTTTAAAAGCGGTTACGTCAGTATAATCGGCTGGCCCAACGTCGGAAAATCCACACTTCTCAATGCATTGTTGGGGTCCAAGCTTTCAATTGTTTCTCCTCGCCCCCAAACAACCAGGGAATCCATCCGCGGGATATTGAATGAACCTGGCTTTCAAATGATTTTTGTCGATACGCCTGGTTGGCTTTCCCCTCAAGATGTTTTTCAATCATTCATGAAACGGGCCATTGTTCGGTCCATTTATGACGATGCCGATGTGTTGTTGTGGATGTTGGAACCCAAACCCTTCAATGAAGAGGATGCTCTTTTCGCCAACAAACTAAAAAAGTCCGGTAAACCTGTTGTTGTGATTGTCAATAAAATGGACCTTGCTGGGAGTTCCCACCATTTTGATCGGATCAAGAGTGAGATTCAGACACACATGGGGCCTGATGCGGTTCTTCTGCCCATTGCTGCCAAACAAGGCGCGGGTTTGACTGAACTCAAAAGCCTGTTGGTGACGCGCCTTCCGGAGGGGCCCGCGTTTTTCCCTGCGGACCAAATAACAGACCGATGGGAGCGTTTTTATGTGGCGGAGCTCATTCGTGAACAGATATTCAAAAAATATCAAGAAGAAGTGCCCCATGCCTGTTTGGTGACGGTCGATGAATTTTCTGAGCGACCAGGGAGGAAGGATCATATTCGAGCCTCGATTGTTGTTGAAAGCGAGAGTCAAAAAAAGATCATGATTGGGGCGCATGCGAGGGCCATCAAAGATTTGGGGCAGGCGGCTCGAAAAGAGATCGAGGCTCAGTTAAATCGTCCTATATATTTGGAGTTGGAGGTCAAAGTTAAAAAGAACTGGCGGCAAGACCCCGCTTTCTTAAAATTAGCACTCGGACAATCTGCTTGACAAAAATAATGGATCGGCCTATAATCGGTCCACTTAAAAATTCCTAAGCCACAGGCTTGGGGCACCATCCGACGAAAAACAATAATCCGCGGATGGTTTTTTTAGGATCTAAAATTAGCAGTCAATTCATGGAGGTGCCAATTATGGCGGATGCGGTATTAACAGGAGTCAAGATTAGTCCGCTCGGTGATCGAGTTCTCGTTCGCCCAGCAGATAAAGGTGAAGCACGGAAAAGCGGCATTATCATTCCAGATACGGCGAAAGAAAAGCCCCAGGAAGGAAAAGTTGTGGCCGTTGGAAAAGGCAAAGTGACAGATGAAGGAAAAGTTCTCCCGATGGAAGTCAAAGTCGGCGACATGATCCTTTACGGAAAATACTCTGGAACAGAAATCAAATTGGACGACCAGGACCATCTCATTCTTCATCAAGATGACATCCTCGGTATCGTTTCGAAATAAGTTAGGAGGATGATTGATCATGGCAAAACAAATTAAATATGGAGATGAAGCCCGCAAGGCGCTTCAAGCTGGCGTTGACAAATTGGCCAATGCCGTTAAAGCCACTCTCGGTCCCAAAGGCCGTTACGTGGTATTGGATAAGAAATTCGGTTCACCCTCTGTCACCAATGATGGCGTGACCGTCGCGAAAGATATTGAGCTCGAAGACCCGTTTGAAAACATGGGCGCTCAGCTGATTCGCGAAGTGTCCTCCAAAACCAACGACGTGGCCGGAGATGGAACCACCACGGCCTGCGTGTTGGCCCAGTCGATTGTTCAAGAAGGAATTCGCAACATCACCGCTGGCGCAAACGGAACTCAAATTAAACACGGTATCGACAAAGCGGTTGAAGCAGTGGTCACTCAACTCAAGAAAGTGTCCAAAACCGTAAATATCGATAAGGAAAAAGAGAAGGCCAAAGCGGAAATTCGGCAAATTGCCACAGTATCCGCCAATGATCAAGAAATCGGCGAACTGATTGCTGAAGCCATTCTCAAAGTCGGAAAAGACGGTGTGATTACCGTTGAAGAAGGGAAATCAGCCCAAACCACCATGGAAGTTGTGGAAGGAATGCAGTTTGACCGGGGGCACATTTCTCCTTATTTCGTGACCGATGCGGAGAGAATGGAAGGGGTTCTCGAAAACCCATATATCATCCTCACCGATAAAAAAGTTTCAGCGATGAGCGAACTGTTGCCCTTGTTGGAGAAAATTCTCCAAACCGGCCGCCCTTTCCTCTTAATAGCTGAGGACGTGGAAGGTGAAGCCTTGGCCACTCTCGTGGTCAATAAACTTCAGGGTCGTTTGCGCTGCGTGGCAGTGAAAGCTCCTGGATTTGGCGATCGCCGTAAAGAGATGCTTGAAGACATCGCTGTTCTTACGGGTGGAACTGTTATCTCTGAAGAGAAAGGGCTCAAGCTTGATAAAGCGGACCTCGCTTCTCTTGGAGCGGCCAAACGCGTCACCGTGGACAAAGAAAATACCACCATTGTTGATGGAGAAGGCAAGAAAAAAGACATTGAAGCGCGTATCGCTCAAATCCGTAAACAAATTGAAGACACCACGTCTGACTATGATCGTGAGAAGCTTCAAGAGCGTCTTGCCAAGCTGAAAGGCGGCGTTGCCGTGATCAATGTTGGCGCGGCCACAGAAACCGAAATGAAAACCAAGAAATTCAAAGTGGAAGATGCCATGCATGCCACTCGCGCGGGTGTCGAAGAAGGTATTGTTCCTGGCGGAGGAACCGCTCTTTTGAGAGCCGCCGCCGTTCTTAACACATTAAAAAGTGAGGACATTGACCAACAGTCCGGTATCAACATTGTTAAACGGGCTCTCGAAGCGCCGGTCAAACAAATCGCCGAAAACGCGGGTGTTGATGGAGCCGTTGTGGTGGCCAAAATCCTTGAAGGGAAAAACGCAGCCACGTTTGGGTTCAATGCGGCGACGGGTCAATTCGAAGACCTCGTTGAAGCCGGTATCGTGGACCCCACCAAGGTGGTTCGCTCGGCTCTGCAAAATGCGGCGTCCGTGGCCAGTTTGCTCCTCACCTCTGAGGTGCTTGTGACTGACTTGCCGGAGAAGAAGAATGCCGCACCTGCAGGAATGCCTCCAGGAATGGGCGGAGGGGACTTCTAAAAATCGCCACAAAAACATAAAGTCCGTTTCACAGGGCCCCCCATCCCAACCTTGTCAAAGGATCGGGATGGGGGGTTCCTTATTCCTATGACCGAATCCATTGCCTCCACATATGATCCAAAAATCGTCGAGTCCCGTTGGTATGACGTATGGGACAAGGCCGGTTATTTTCAACCCGCCAAAGAAGGGAAACCCTACGTCATTGTCATTCCTCCGCCGAATGTCACGGGCTCTCTTCATATGGGCCATGCCTTAAATTCCACCATCCAAGATATTCTGATTCGTTATCGTCGTATGCGAGGGTTTGCCGCGCTTTGGGTTCCGGGTACCGACCATGGCGGCATTGCCACCCAAAATGTTGTTGAAAAATTGTTGATGAAAGAAAATAAAACTCGCCATGACCTGGGTCGAGAAAAATTTATGGAACGCATGTGGGCCTGGAGAAAAGAAGCAGGCGACAACATTTTAAACCAATCCAAGCGATTGGGAGCGTCCATGGATTTATCTCGCTCCCGGTTTACCATGGACGAACAATGTTCCCGCGCTGTTCGAAAGGCCTTTGTGGAGCTTTATCACCGCAAATTGCTTTACCGGGGAAAACGGTTGGTGAATTGGTGTCCGCGTTGTAGTACCGCTCTTGCCGATATTGAAGTGGAGCATAATGAGACACAAGGGTCCCTTTGGCACATTCGTTATCCTTTGGCGGAAAAACTCGCGGAAATCCGAACCACCTCCAAAAAAGGAAAGGCAAATCCAGTTCTGGAGCAGGGGTATATTATTGTGGCCACCACACGGCCTGAAACTCTGTTGGGGGACACCGCTGTGGCTGTTCATCCCAAAGACAAGCGTTACAAAGAGCTGATTGGCTCCATGATTAGGTTGCCGATTTCAGGCAGAACGATTCCTGTTATCGCAGATGACGTGGTAGACCAAAGTTTTGGATCGGGGGCGGTCAAAGTCACCCCCGCCCATGATCCCACTGATTTTGAAATTGCCGAAAGGTCCAAATTGTCGCACGTGACGGTGATTGGATTTGATGGTCGAATGACTGAAACCGCTGGTGCGGAGTATGCGGGTTTGGACCGTTTTGAGGCCCGGAAAAAAGTGGTGGAAGAATTAGAGAAAACCGGGGCGCTCGACAAAGTGGAAGATTACCGGCTATCGGTGTCGGTTTGTTACCGGTGTGACTCGGTGGTGGAGCCACTGGAATCGGAACAATGGTTTCTTTCCATGTCCGCCATGGCAAAAAAAGCGCGCGAGGCCAATAAAAAAGGGAAAGTCAAAATTGTCCCGGAGAGTTGGGAAAGTCCTTATCAGTTGTGGCTTAGAAATTTGAAGGATTGGTGTGTTTCCCGGCAGATTTGGTGGGGGCACCGCATTCCCGTGTGGACATGCGAAAACAAAAAGTGTGAACCCATCGTTTCAATGGAAGACCCCACTCGATGTCCAACCTGCCAGGGATCTTCTCTTGAGCAAGATCCCGATGTGTTGGATACATGGTTTTCTTCCGCGCTTTGGCCATTTTCGGTTTTCGGTTGGCCTGATGAAACCCCAGATCTAAAAAGATTTTTCCCCACTCAAACTCTTGTGACTGGCCATGAAATCCTCTATTTATGGGTGGCCCGCATGGTGATGTTTGGACTTGAGTTTTTGGAAAAATCTCCCTTTCAGCATGTGTTGATTCATGGGATTGTTCGAGATAAAAAAGGGCGCAAGATGTCCAAATCTTTGGGGAATGTCATTGATCCCTTAGAATTGATTGAGGAATTCGGGGCTGACGCCGTTCGGTTTTCCTTGGCTCAATCGGCCGCCCCTGGACGAGACATGCAGATTTCAAAAGAAAATTTTGTTTCTGCACGAAATTTTTCCAATAAAATTTGGAATGCCACACGGTTTGTTCTGATGCGTTTGGGGGGAATGGGCTCTATTTCCCCGGTGCTTCCCAAGACGCCGGGTCTGGAATTGCCGGACCGATGGATTCTTCACCGGTTTAATCAGATGGTTCGAGAGACCACCGAATCCATTGAACATTTTGATTTGGATGCGGCTTCCCGAGGACTCTATGACTTCTTTTGGGGGGATTATTGTTCTTGGTATTTGGAAATGGTCAAGCCTCGTGTCGACCGTGAAAATTTTTCAGACTATCCTTGTACCGCGGAGTCGACTCAAGCGGCCAAAAATGTCTTGGCGATGGTTTTGGAGGGCACGTTAAAACTTCTCCATCCTTTTATTCCTTTTCTTACAGAAGAGCTCTGGGAAAAAATCCCCAAAACTGAGAATTCTAAAAACAAGCACATGATGATGTCGCAATGGCCGGAAGTTATTGAAGGTTTCGACGATTCGCCCTCGGCTGCCTCATTGACCACGCTGCAAGAAATAATTACGAAATTACGAACCATCCGAAGTGAGATGGGGATTCCTCCGACCCAATCCATAGAAGTTTTGATTAAGGAAGGAACGCAAGAAACTGCAGATTTGATTAGAAAAAATGAGGTTATTCTCAAATGTTTGAACAGCCGCGTTGGGAAAATATCGATCAGTAAAGATATGGTTCGTCCCAAAGCCTCCGCTGTGGCAGTCGTTCCAGGCGCCAACTTGTTTGTGCCGTTGGAAGGGTTGATTGATTTTTCAAAAGAAAGAACCCGCCTTGAAAAAGAGCTTTTGAAGCTCAGGCAGGATGCGGAAAAACTTTCAAAAAAGATGTCGAACCAAGATTTTATTTCTCATGCCCCTCAAGAAGAGGTGGAAAAAGCCAAGGGACGCTTGGACGAAACCCACGACCGTATCAAACATCTCGAAGGAAATATTGCGACCCTTTCTTAATTTTTACTTGAAATCTCAAGTAACCCCTCTTAGACTCTCAAGTAAGAAGTAAGAAGCTCAAGTAACAAAAAGGGTGACATGTCCAAAAAGTTGCGAGAAAACCTACTGAAGATAAGCGAAATGGCCCAAAAAGCTGAAGTTCTCGTATCAACGATCCGATACTACACGGACATTGGGCTGATCAAAGCCGCCATGACCACGGAAGGCGGCCATCGACTTTATGAAGAACTGCCCACCATGGAGCGACTTAATAAAATAAAGAAAATGGTGGCCAAGGGCATGACCCTCCCAGAGATTCAAACGCACATAGAGGAGGAAGTCACCACCAAAAAAATATTGGTGGTGGACGACGAGCCGGAAATTGTCGATTTTATCCGAGAACTGATGGTGGACGCGGTTCCTCATCAGTTTGAGACCGCTTCCGATGGGTTCACTGCTGGCCATATGATTCATAACTTTGCCCCCGATATTGTTATCTTGGACCTCTTGTTGCCAGGGGTGGATGGGTTTCAGGTATGTCGAATGATCCGGGAGGACCCTGAAACAAAGAACACAAAAATTTTAGCTGTGACGGGGTATGATTCTGCTGAAATAAGAAATAAGATTATCGAGTCCGGCGCGGATGACTATTTGGGGAAACCCCTCGATTATGCTCAGACGTTGGACAAAATATGCAAACTTCTCGGAGTCAAACCCAACAAACCACTCAAAAAGTAAAATCCGTCTCCTTCTATTCGGCTGTCTTTTTTCTTCTCCCGTCCGTTCTCGCCTTGGTTGCCGGTATTGTTGTTTTTATTGTGGTCCTTTCAAGGGGCTTCTCCCGAAAAAAAGAAACGCAACAAAAAAGGCTTTCCCGCGCGGAATGTTTGGTACGGATTATGGATATTCTGAATGGGTCGAATCTTCCTGCCAAGGATAAAATTAAAAGCATGGGGCGCCTTTTGGCTACGGAAGGAGATAAAGCAGGGTGGCGTTGTCGGATTGTGGTGGAAGAAAATCCCGTCTATTTACCTCCGACAGGAAAATCATTGGGCGAACACATTCCTCTGATAGCGGGCAATGCGAAGTTGGGGACATTGATTGTGAGCTCTGCCGAAGTGACATTGGATCCTATTGATAGAACTTTTTTTGAGACCCTGGCCCGATCCTTAAGTTTCTTTTTGCTGAGAGAAAAGACCTGGAATAATTTTCATTCGGAAGTGAAACAATGGCAGGCCAATCTTCTTTTGAATCAATTGACTACTCCTGACGGGGCTGTTACTGTTGAACCGCCTTCCGCTGAGCCGATATTGAAAATATTGGAACATCGACAATAAGAGAAGTGGAAATTTTATTGACTAATAAGTTATAGTCCGTCGTCAGTCCGGCGGGTTTTAACGCATGCGACTGTAAATTCCTGAGGAGGAAATATGGCAACAAAAAAGAATAGTGCGTTTATGAAACCGCTTCAGCCGTCTGCAGTACTCGCCGAGGTGGTGGGCAGCAAGGCCTTGCCCCGTACAGAAGTAACCAAAAAACTTTGGGCTTATATCAAGAAGAACAAGCTTCAAGACAACAAGAATCGCCGCAATATCAATGCCGATGATGCTCTAAAAGCCGTGTTCGGTGGCAAGAAGCAAGTCAATATGTTTGAAATGACCAAATTGGTCAATAAACATCTCAAATAAAGCTTCATTATTGAAACAAGGTATTTCGAGAGAGCGTCCGCTGAACCTTTTGGCGGACGCTCTTTTTTTTATGGGGGCGATGGATGAACTTTGAGGGGAAAGTGGTTATTGTCACAGGCGCGTCGAGTGGCATTGGTTATGAACTGGCTCTGCAATTGGCGCAAAAAAAAGCCAAGGTCGTCTTGGTGGCTCGGCGAGAAAATTTATTGGATTCCTTGGCCCAAAAAATCCGGCAAGAGGGTGGGGTGGCCTTGCCTATTGCGATGGATGTGTCACGCCGGTTTCAAGTGGAGATGATGGTTCAGCGCACGGTTTCAGAGATGGGGCGGTTGGATGTGCTTATCAACAATGCGGGTATTTCTCCTGCCAAAGGCACCCTTTTAGAGAACAGTGAGGAGGATGTTCGTCGGACCATGGACGTTAATTTCATGGGGGGACTGTACGGTGTTTGGGCCTCGGCTCCGCACATTGAAAAATCTGGTGGCGGACAAATTGTTTTTGTCTCCTCGATCGTTGGAAAACGGGGGATTCCGTTTAATGCGGCCTATTGCGCATCAAAATTTGCCGTTCAAGGATTGGCGGAGTCCATTCGGCCAGAGTTGGCCAAGAAAAATATTCGTGTCATAACCATCTGCCCTCCAGGGGTCGACACCCCTTTTTATATTAATAATGGAAAATCTCGACGGCGTGAATTTCGACTTCATTCCGCTCAAAAAATTGCACGTATGATTATTCGGGCCTGTGAAAATGAAAAAAGAGAGCTGCTGCCGACACTGGACGCTAAGTTGTTGCACGTGCTTTCTTTTTTTATGCCAGGCGTGATGGATTGGGCCATTGCCAAAGTCAAAAAAGTCTAATTCTCGGTTTTGTCGTGGCAGGGCCGTTCTTCAAGACGTATGCTTATGGTCATGAGCGGTTTCTGGTCCGGTTTCTTTCAAAAAAAAGACTCAACGTCCCCCATTCAACGACGAACGGTTGTTGTTTCTCAAGAAGGACCTGTTGATCAATCCCTGCGAGATGCTGTTACCGGTCTTTACAACCGAAAACACTTACTTCACCGACTCACCGCAAACATGGCGCGATGCCTTCGCTCCAAGGAAAAAATGGCGGTCATTCTTTGGGATATTGACGGCTTTGTTGACTTCAATAACCGGTTTGGACAAGCAGAAGGCAATCTATTTTTGAAAAAAGTGTCGGATTCCATCCGTCGTTCCATCCGCTCTTATGACGAAGCATTTCGTTCAGGTCCAGATGAATTTTGCGCTATTTTGATTCCGGCGGACGAAAAAAAGGCCCACGAGGTAACCGAGCGGGTTCGCCGTGCTGTTTCTAAAGATTTGTTTCAAGGAGAGGCGGAGTACGCCAATCATGAGTTCTCGATATCAGCAGGCTGTATTTTTCCATCAGGAGAAAACCCCTTGGCCGAATCGATCCTCTATGAAGTGGGACAGTCGCTCTATCAAAACCGAATAAAGAAAACTTCATCCAAACAGAGCGTTTGATATGAGAACAGTTTCAATGTCTTTATTGTCTCTTTTTTTCCTGCCGCGATTCCTTATGGCCCATGAATATTCCTTCCGTCCGGTTCGTGCAGAACTTACACAGGATGAAAATCAGATTCGGGTGCTTGTGCGGTCCCAAGCAGATTATTGGTTGGAGGGTGTTTTGTTTGCGCCTCCTTTGTCTCCTCTGCCCGGAACCGATTGGCCTTCAGCTTACCAAGAGAGAGCTCGGGAATATCTGCAAAAATCGTTTCGTCTTTCTATTGATCAACAACCATTGATGATTCAGACATTGGTCTGTCGTTTTGTTCAAGAGCCTTTTAGGCCACGAGATTCTCAAGTGGTTTTTGAGATGCTCTATTCATTGGAGGGAATTTCAAATCTGTCTGAACGGTCATTGAATATCAGCGCTCAATTCTTCTCTGAATGTAAGAAATTAGAGGCAGATGTGCACTCTGATGAAGAATTCTTGACCATTCTTACTTTCCGAGGAAGCAAAGAAAGGCAGGTTCAGTTGCCTCTGGACCATCCTGATGTCACTGTTCCCATCAGAGAATTGTCCCGTTCCACCGCACAAGTTCGCAAGGAAAGAATCTTCAGCCAAATCCGTAAGATTTCCAATATCCCTGCGGTTTGGATGTTTTTGGGAGCCTTGGTTTTTTTGTTCTGGCCAAGAGGAAAAAACAAGTACCGGGTCTATGCGGGGTGCCTTTTGTTGGTGTTTTCTATCTATAAACTGGCTGTTTTGCTCTTTTAATTTTTTTTGCTTGACAACCCTACGTTTGTAGGGTATATAGCCGCTCATGGAATTGAATCTCACGCACAAACAAACAGCTATCTATCGATTTATTCAGGAATACATTGAGGAGAACCATCGTCCGCCCAGTTTGCGGGAGATTGGGGACCATTTGGATTTATCCGTGGGGACGGTGCAAGACCAAGTAGAGGCCATCCGCCGCAAAGGATTTTTGACCAAAGATCCCACCAAGGCCCGGGGGCTTCGTTTGCCGATCACGGCCCAACAAGTGCCCATCTTGGGACGTGTTCACGCGGGGCCGCTCCATGCCGCTATTGAAAATGTGGAAGGCTACTTGCCGGTGGGGGCGCAATTTTCACCTTCCAAACATTTCGCGCTTAAGGTGCGAGGAGACTCCATGATTGAAGCCGGTATCTTGGAGGGGGACATGGTGATTGTGCGTGTTCAAGCCACCGCTGAGAATGGCGATATTGTGGTGGCGCGGGTGGAGGATGAGGCCACCGTTAAACGGTTACGAAGGCGCGGCGAACGTACAATTTTGGAGCCCGCCAATCCCGCTTATACGCCTCTTGAAGGCCCGTTTTCATTGTTGGGTGTTGTCGTGGAAGTGCGGAGGCAGTACAAAAAATAAAGGAGATCCTCTATGTGGAGCGCATTGCCAGCTGTCAGTTTGGAAAATTTGATCGTGCCGGGACCCGTTGAGAGGGGGTTTTATGTGGCCGTGGGGGGGCGAGAGTTGTCCTCCCGCGTTCTTAAAAAATTGGTGGACTTGCTGGATGGCGAACACACCATTTCGCCAACGCCGGAAGTCTCTTTAACTGCGGCCGAAGCCCCGGACGTAAGTCCGGGGTTACCTTACCGCGGTACTTTTCCGGGGATACAAGCCCCGGAAAAGTGGCAGCCCAAAGGGCTGCCCTTGACGGACGGCAGAAATAGAAAGTTGGTTCATTATCCCACGCGGTATTGGCGGCGAAATTCTCGGATTGGACAATTGATCTGGGTCGACTCTGGCAATGTGTTTGATCCTTACTTGCTGAGTGTGGAAGCCAAGAAACGCAAGTTAGACCCTGTCCGTGTGTTGCGGGCTATTCGGGTGGGCCGTCCTTTTACTGCTTTTCAGTATCAACAAATGTTGGAACGGGTTCCCAACCCCGCGTTGTGGGCCCCGGATGGTGGCAACCTCACACAGTCTGAAAGGATTCGAGGCGAGGGACTCAAAAACTCTCAGGCTGTGTGGTGGACGCCGCTGGTTGTGATTTCGGATCTGATGGGTCTCTTTTATGATCCAGACCTTCCCGATGACGCGCTCATTCGGGCTTTTCGTTCTTTTATGATTCGGTTGACGTTTTTGCGGCAGCGCGCCATTGTATTGGCGTTGTTGCATGAAGACGAAATTCCAGTGAACCGGCGTCATTTGTTGCCGGATGTTCTCAAGTTGGCGCGCCGGGTCTCGGGAGAGTTGAGCAACGAAAGTTTGATAGAGAGGTCTCCGATCAAGGGGTTTGTTGAGCCCGCTTCTGTCATGGCAAGATAGTGGTTTATGGGGCGGACTCTTCCCACTCAAATTAATTTGCTTCAACAGGCCGAAGAAGAGTGGAAGGGATTCCGGCGGGCCTTGAGAAAAGAAGATCAAATCGTTTTTGATGATTTGTGGACGTATGCCAGGCGTCATGCCGTGGCGGCGTCTGAAGCGCAGCGACCGCTGCCATTTGAAGCGCATGTTTTGGCCATGTTGGTGGGGCTCAAGCGTGAACTGGAGGAGTTGCGGGCTTCATGCGTTTGCAAAACAAAGTCGGATGGATTCTAGATATTACACCTGTTTCTCGAGGGATGTGTGTTTGGATCCTTGACGCGGACGGCAATAGCCATTCCTATCTGGATTTGTGGATACCGCATTTTTACCTGAAAGCTCAAGAAGGGAGCTCCGATCATCTTCAGCGGTTATTGCAATCATTTCAAATACGTTTTGATCTGAGCGTTTCAGAAAAAAAGGGGTTCTTCTCACGAGAGAACGACTCCGTAATGGGAGTTCATGTTTATAATCCGCTTTTGTATCGCCAGGT
The DNA here is from genome assembly GCA_022072025.1 of Elusimicrobiota bacterium. Taxonomy (NCBI): domain Bacteria; kingdom Pseudomonadati; phylum Elusimicrobiota; species Elusimicrobiota bacterium. Next base: position 123,549 of record JAJVIP010000027.1, on the reverse strand, counting down.
TGTAAAAAAAATTCAATCTCTTCCTTCCTTCGAGCTTTTCAACGCGGATATTCACTTGGGGCAGTATTATTTTTACGAGCGGCAACTTTTCCCATTGGCCCAATGTGAATTTTCTGTTGATGATGCGGGGGTCATTCAAGAGTGGCATGTGAAAGATTCTCCTTGGGCGCTTATTTATGATTTGCCGCCTCTTCGCTACGCTCATTTGGAGATGGAGTCTCCCACGGGACCTGAGGTTTGGGTGAACCCCGGGCACAGGCGAAAGGGACGGTTCATTTTGACTTTGGGGCCGGAACGGGAGAAGGGGCGATCATTTTCCATGGACGCCTCGGAAGAAGAACTGGTTCATAGTCTTAACCGGCATATACGTGAGTGGGATCCTGACGTTCTTTTGACCGAAGGGGGAGACGATTATTTGTTGCCGCGTCTTTATTTCCATGCAGAACGCGTGGGCGTTCCTTTGACTCTGTCCCGGAAGAGTGCTCACCAATCGGTTCCCTCATGGAAGCCGAAAGAGAAGAAGGCGAGGTCTTTTATGACCTATGGGAAAATGGTGTATCAAGCGGGATCTCGAACATTGTTCGGGCGCTTGCATATTGATCGACGTAACAGTTTTACGATGGCCACGAGTGGATTGGATGGGTTGTTTGAAATTTCGCGTGTGGCCAAGATTCCCATTCAACGCGCTGCGCGCTGCACCATCGGCACCTCTTTAAGTTCAATGCAGCATGAATGGGCGGTGAAGCGTGATATCTTGATTCCCCTGGATAAAGGACAAACGGAAGATTTTCGTTCAGGAGAAGATTTTATTGCGGCCGATCGGGGAGGTCTGGTGTATGAACCAGAATTGGGATTTCATGAGGATGTCATTGAGTTGGACTTTTCTTCCATGTATCCCGAAATCATGGTGCGTCACAACGTGACACCGGAAGCTGTTAACTGCGGTTGTTGTGTTGATCATGTCGTTCCGGGATTGAACCACCATTTGTGTCGTAAACGGGGCATGATTCCAGACGTGTTGGAACCTTTGGTGAAAAAACGTTCGCTTTATAAAGGCCTGATCAAATCCGGCCATTCTGATTCCCCAATCTTTAAGAGACGTTATGACGCTTTTAAGTGGGCGCTCGTTACCAGTTTCGGATATTTGGGATTTCGAAATGCGCGTTTTGGGAAAATTGAAGCGCATGAATGTGTAAATGCCTATGGCCGGGAGGCGCTGCTTCTGGCCAAAGAAGTAGCGGAGAAGAAAGGATTTCATTTTTTACACGCGATCGTGGATTCGTTGTGGCTTAAGAAAGAAGATGTTTCAGATGAGGAGGTGGAAAAACTTCGACTCGATATTGAAATTGCCACGGGGCTTCCGATTGGACTCGAAGGTCGATATCGGTGGATTCATTTCTGCGAATCCAAGCAAAAGAAAGGCCGGGCGGTTCCCAGCCGTTATTTTGGAGCGTTTAGGACCGGCGAAACAAAAGTGCGGGGGATTGAGTTGCGCCGCCATGACACCCCGTTGATCGTGAAAAACATGCAACAGGAAATGTTGTCATGTATGGCCCAAGCGAAAAGTCTCAGCGAATTGGAAGGCATGAAGCCGCAGTTGGCCAATATTTTTGAAAAATATAAGGAACGTTTGCGTTGTGGTTGGGTCACTCCTATGGAATTGGCCATTTCTCGACAGCTTCGTCATCGCCCTGAAGACTATTTAAATGACACGCTCCCGGCGCTGGCCGCCAAAAAAATGGCGGCTTCCGGAATCGAACTTCATCCGGGTGAAACCATTTCCTATGTGGTAATGGAAGAAAAAGATGCCGTTAAAGATTGGCGGGTCATGCCCCTCGCGCTGATTGAGGACACCTTTGAATACGACGTTCGGTATTACCATCATTTAATAGATACATCTACTGAAACACTCTTTTCCTTCGATAAATAAAAATCCCAAGCTTCAATTCGCCGTCGCAATTTATATCGTTCCATATTAGAATCATGTAATGATTATGTGGGCGCGTTGTTTGATTTTCATGGGAAAAATAAGACGGTCAGTTAATTATTTCCTGAATAGGAAAAATATTTTCTGGATTTCCTTTGTTGTGTGCGCCATCGTTTCTCTTGTGCCCATATGGGTCAATAAGTATTTGCCGATGACAGATCTTCCCCAACATGCGGCACAGATCTCCATAATTACCAATCTGGATAATCCGATCTTTGGATTTTATGAACGATTTTCTATCAATTGGTTCACTCCATATGTGATGGCCTATGCAGTGGGGGCATTGTTTTCAAATTTCTTTGGAGTTTTAATTGCCACCAAACTTATTTTGTCGATTAACGTATTGGGTTTGGCGGGGGCCCTGGTTTTATTGATTAGAAAATTGGGGGGAGACCGGTGGCTGTCATTGTTTGGTTTTATTCTTCCCTATGGATTTAGTTTTTACTGGGGATTTGTCGCCTTTAGCTTTTCGATTTCAATCGGAATTATTTATTTGTTGGCAGGGAAGAGTTATTTTCAATTCCCAACGCTAAGAAAAGGTGTTCTTTTCTCTCTCGTTGGATTTACGCTTTTCTTTTCGCATGCCATTACCTACGGCGTGATGAGTGTTGGGGTTTTTTTAATGGTTTTCATTTTTCAGCCAAAAAGAAAATTCTTTATTCGATTGTTTCCGTTGATAGTCCAAGTTCCTTTGGTGATTTACTGGATGAATGAGAACAAGGCGGGAGGGGTGTCTCTTGATGAGCAAATTGTTTGGTCAGCAGGATTTATAAGAAGAGTGACCGAAATTCCCTCTTTATTATTCAGTAACACAGATGATTCAATGTCTGTAAAGTTTTTTCTTGTAATGCTTTCAGGTATTTTTCTCGGAGTGGATTATCGGAAGTTGAATAAGGTCGGGTTGATTGTTTTTGTTTCTTCGGCCATTCTATATTTTGCAATGCCTTATTATGTTTTCAGGATTAGTTGGGTTTATCAGAGGCTGGCTATTTTTCTATTCATTGGATTCCTGCTAAGTTGGGTTCCAATAAAACCAGGTATAAGGCGAAATTTCTCTCATTTGGTTATTTTTTTGGGCGTCGTTTTCTGGGGCATGATCAGCGCTGGAAGATGTGGGAATTTTAACCGAGAAGCCGTGTGTTTTGACCGTGTTATTGAACACGTTCCTTATAATAAAAAAGTGCTTCCTTTGATTGTTGATAAGGGAAGTGCTTATGGCACACATTTGGCCTATGTGCATTTTGCGGCGTGGTACCAGGCTGGGAAAGGAGGTGACATCGGATATTCATTTGCAAGCCTTTACAATATGGTGGCAAGATATCAAGCAGGAATGTCCGCAATGTCCTATGAAAGATCGTGGATCGTTGGGGATCCATATGCTTTTAATTGGGCTTTGGACGGGGTCCATTTTGATTATTTTCTGGTTAAATCTTCAAATAAAGTGGCATCAAAAATATTTAAAGAAGGTATGAATTTCGTCAAAATTATTTTTAAGTGTGAAGATTGGGAGCTGTATGCCCGGAATTTGGAAGAGGTCAAGATATGAGTGAGGTATCAGCAGAACTTATAAGTCGAATTTATTATCTGGGACGTTTATTGAAAACCACTCAATTTATCCTGGAAATAGGTGATGTGGAGTCGTCTGCTTTTCTTGCCAAAAGATATATTGATGAAATGTTTTCGGTTATTGAACAGCTAAAAAATGTCAACGAGTTTTACCGGGCTCATTTTGGTCTTGTTTTGGATTTTAAAATGCCAAAGATAAAGTCAGACAGAATTGGGCTTCAAGAAATGACTGGGGAACACGGACAAAAGAAAAAGATCAAAGAGGAAAGCTTGGAAGTGATTTTGGTTCGATGCTTCGAAAACCATGAGATTTTCATGAAAGAATTTCGGAAAGTTTATCCTCTTAGAGACCAATGGTATGAACAATTAAAGAGAAGTTATGAAAAGAAGATTAAAAAACATAAGGGCAGAATTGTTTTAGGTGGTTTGTTGCTAATTTTTCTAGTCGGTGGAATGGCAGTTAAATTTTCTTCCTACAGAAAAAAGTTTTCATTGATCGGACAATATTATTATGGAACCAATTTTGAGAACCTCTTTAAAATCCGTCATGATGATGTGGTGAACTTTCGGTGGGGAATAGGAGCGCCGACTTTCTTTGGGCCGATTGATGATTTTTCCGTTAGGTGGACAGGTTTTTTGTTGGCTCCCCTTCAAGGAGAATACGAATTCTCCACATTGTCAGATGACGGAGTGAAACTTTGGATTGATGATATCTTGGTGATTGATAATTGGACAGCGCATCCAATAAGGCAGGATGTGGAGAGTATTACTCTCACACCAGGGTACCACGCGATCAGGCTGGAATATTTTGAAGGAACGGCAGGTGCCAACATGCAGTTGTTTTGGAAGCGCCCTGACGCCACAAATCCCGTTGTAATTCAATCAAAATATTTTATCTCTGAAAAAAAATATCTTAATGACGGAAAAGACGGTTAATAATTATGAATTCCTTCCCAGTCGCAGGTTGAACAGAGAGTCGCATTCCTCGCTTAATAGGTCTCCTGTCCGTATGTCATCGCACATGCAATTTCTATGTCCAATACGGCCATGTTGATCCTTCATTTCGGGGTTGTCGAAGCAATAATGTCCTTTCTCTAAATCCATGACTTATGCATCGTCTGACCTCTCAATGTGACAGAGGATTTTTTGTAAAAGAAGAATCGATCAACGGAGGATTTTTATGAGCACTGAAACAACTCAAAGAACTTATCACATTCGAAATTCAGAAAAATGTTTTCGGTTTAAGCCTGAGGCTTTTTGTTCTCATGCGCCCGCCAATCGGGGTATTTATGAATTGGTGACCTTTGACAATCAACAAAACGCCAAAGTTCTTTACGTTGGGGCCGCATTTGAAAAAGGAATTCTGGAATGTTTAGAGGCCCATGCCGCTGGGCGGTTGGCGCCAAGTTCCACTGAGTTGTTGGCCCATTATCCCAACCTCTACTTTGATTATTTGGTTGAGACAGACGCACGAACCATAGAAGACGCGCAAGATGTTTATTGGTGGTTGGTTCAAAAACATCGTCCACCTTATAATGATTTGAATGTTCAAAATTCCGGACGATTTCAAGAGATTAACGTCGTGGAAGAAGAATAATCAAACGGCATGCCCCCGCCACCGGATAGACATCTCCTTTTCCTTTATATGGTTCCTGGAACCGGGCACCAAAAAGCGGCGGAGTCGATTATTGAAGCGGCTTCACACTTGGATCCACGGACGCAATGTGTTTCTTTAGATGCTGGGTATCAAACTTTTCCGCTTTTGGGATCGGTGGTCAATCGCATGTATTTGCAAATGCTGAAAAGTGCCCCCTTCATTTGGGAGTATCTTTACGATAACCCAGATGTTGAAGAGGTAACCCGGGACATGCGCGAATTGCTAAGGCTGGCCGGTTCGCTTAAGATTAAACGGTTGTTGAAAAAATATAAACCCGCTGCTGTGGTTTGCACTCAGGCCATGCCCGCCATTGCGATGGCCGCGGAAAAAAGAAAAGGACAATTAAAAGCGCCGCTCATCAGTGTTATTACAGATTTCGCTGTTCATACCTATTGGCTTCATCCCGAGGTTGATTTGTATTTGGTCGGACATGAAGATGTAAAACAAGAAATGATTCGACGAGGAATTGCCGCTCAGCGAATTCGAGTGACTGGTATTCCTATTCTCCCCAAGTTTGGAGAGTCTGTGGATGTGGTTTCGGCTCGTCACAAACTTCGTTTGAGTCCTCACAAAAAAACGCTTTTAATCATGGGGGGCGGGCACGGGCTGGGTCCCCTGGATGAAATGGTTGAAGCCATTAAAACCATTCCGCTTCACTTACAAACCATCGTGGTTTGTGGGAAAAATAGACGGGTTCATAAAAAAATCTTGAAGGTTATTGGGGATGATCCAGATTTTCATGTTTTTGGTTATGTGAAGGACACCTCTGCGCTTATGAGTGCGGCTGATATTCTCGTTACAAAACCAGGAGGTTTGACTTGTTCTGAGGCCCTCGCCAAACAACTGCCCCTAATTTTAACTTCACCCATTCCTGGCCAAGAGGAACGCAATGTTCGTTTTTTGACCAAACATCACGTGGCGCGGTTGGTGGATACTCCTGAAGATTTGATTCATGCCGTTGTGGATCTGGTCCGGCATCCAAAAAAAATTGAATCCATGCGGCAGAGGTCGAGGCTTATTTCCAAACCGCATTCAGCCTGGGAAGCAGCGAGAGTGATTTTCGACGTGGTGAATCAGCGCGGTTCTTTTGCGCAGAGGATTTCATAACCCATGCCATCTTTTTTTTCCAATTTCCTTGAAACTCTGGGGGCCTCGATATTTGAATTTCTTGCTTGGTTTTTCGCGATGTTCCCTCGTCGGTTTCGTTACCCCTTGGTCTCAACGCTGGGGGCGCTATTCGGTTTGCTGGCATGGAATATGCGTAAGGCGCTTAGGGGAAATCTACAGTTGTTCCTGCCAAAAGATGGCACTAAGCTCAATCAATCCCAACAAGAAATCTTTCGAAATTTTGCTCTCACGCTTTGTGATTTTTTTCTTCCAGACGGTGTTCTTGTCCATGTGCCTGATCGAAATAAATTAGAAAAATTGAGACAGAGTCATCCTGGTATATTGTTGTTAACTTTTCATATGGGCCATTGGGAATTGGGGGCCCGAACCATGAAACAATGGGGGTGGCCGGTCACGGCGGTCTATCAACCCTACAAAAATAAAAAATTTAAAAAGTCCATTGAAAGTCGCCGTGCAGAAGGAGTTAATTTCATCCCTGTCGGAGGCGAGGCGGCCAATGGAGTTCGTGCGGCTTTGCGTCGAGGTGATGTCGTGGCGATGTTGGGGGACCTCCCGTTCGGGGAAGATGGAATTGAAGTTCATCTTTTTGGTCGACAAATTCTTTGGCCCAAGGGGCCCGTGATTTTGGCCATGCGTGAACATTGCCCGATTGTGGTGGCTGTTGTAGTTCGAACAGGTATGGGAGAATATACCGCGTTCATTCAAGATCCGCTCTTCCCTCAATCAAAAGGAAAATCAGAGGTGAAACGGTTAACTCAAGAGATAGCCAATATTTTTTCTAAATTCGTTCATCTTTACCCAATGCAATGGTATCGATTCCGATCTTTTGAGTTTGTGAAGAATTGAAAACCACTTGCGCCTGAAAAATCACACATTGTAAATCTCCCATCCAAAATACAGAAAGGATGTGAAGTAAAAAAGGATCATCTAGCCCTGATTTTGCATTGAGACTGTATTTTCGACGAACTCTGTTGAACAAAAATGCCCCAGCCATTATTCCCGATCACACCTTTAGATTTGGCATTTAGACTTACGTGATCTTTTGGGAATACCGACTTCAAATCGTCAACGAAACGAATTTTTGTTACGATCCTCATGTCCCTCTAATTTTTTACGACGAGGAGATTCCATGAATACGAAAAATACATCTTCACCTGAACCAAGTCATGGATTTTCGACGAGAATCGAGGACCAAAAAAAACGCTTGGTGGTCTTGGAAAATGCCCCAAGAATATAATGGATTTTAAATTTTATCGCGCCTGCTAAAACTTAATGATAAAAACATGAATACATCGTTTTCCCACGCATTATTCCTTTTTCTCGCCTTGAGTTTGACGGTTATTGGCTTTGCAGGTGATGAGGCGCTGCGATCCGCTCTCGAGCAAGCCAATAAAGGCGAGGTTGAATCAGCCATTACTGAATTAAAGAAAATTTCCGAAAAAAATCCGGGGGATGCACGGGTCCATCAGAGTTTAGGTTTCCTTTATCAAACCAATGATCAAGTTAATGAGGCGATTCAAGAACTTGAAAAAGCTGTGTCAATTTCTCCCTCCCCAGAGGCGCTTTATTCTCTCGGTCTCCTGTATGAGTCGAAGTGGTTAAGCTCCAATGACAATTCTTGGAAATCCAAGGCACATTCCAGCTGGGGGCGATTTCTGAAAGAGGCGCCGCCTAACCATCCCCGACGGTCCATTGCAGAAAAACATTTAAACAAACTCAATCAAAACTGAATATGAAAACAACTTCTTATTTAATTCCTTTTTCTGCCTTCATTTTATTTTCCAGTTGTTCGACGAATGCTGTTACGGTGAATAAAAACTTCGATTTTAAAAAAGTGAAGCGAATTGCCGTGTTGGATTTTGAGCCGGTTTCTGGGAACAAGAGCTCGGGAGAAATGATGGGGAGGATTTTTGAAAAGTTGTTAATGGAAGCGGGGTTCACTCTGATTGATCGTCAAGATGTGAAAAAGGTGATGATTGAGCAAAATTTCCAATCGTCGGGGGCCGTGACCCCGGAACAAGCCGTAAAGATTGGGAATATTTTGGGTGTAGATGCGGTTGTTACAGGGCAAGCCACTGTTTATACTCCTGACGAATCTTCTGTGGTGATGGTTGATATTTTTTCGGACACGCGAGAACCGGTATTGGAGAAAAAAGAAATCGAATATTTGAAAGGCGACAAAAAAGTGAGAGAAATCCATGAGGTTGTGGTGGATTACAAAGTTACTCGTGAGAAACGAACCGTCCCTCAGGTGTATCGCATTCAAGCTCAAGCCGGGATGGTTGTAAAAATGGTTGATGTTCAAACGGGTGAAATTGCTTGGGTTGGTAGCGCCACAGACGAGGGAATGAATGTTCAAAGCGCCGCTGAGTCCGCTGCTCGAGACATCGTTCATTCTCTTACCAAAATTCTCAAGCAATCAGAGAAACGGGAATAATTGGAACTGGGCAGGTGCTTTGTTTTCATTCCCGTGGTTGCGACCATTGAGTTCCTACATAACCCAGTGACTTTGAATTATTGTAAAAGTCATGGGGAATTCAGAGGCTATTGAAAATCAATCGCAACGGGGTATAGCTCAGTTGGCTAGAGCGCTTGGTTCGGGACCAAGAGGTCGCTGGTTCAAGTCCAGTTACCCCGAAATTTTTGATTTTAATGATTTGTATGTTATGCTCGGCGGACATTTATGAAAGATAATCTTGATCCAGTCACATTGTACTTCCAAGGTATCAAGAATTTACCCGGAATTTCAAAAGATGAATTCGAAGATCTTTGGAAACGAGCTGGCAGAAATGACAAGGTGGCAAAAAAACGGCTTATTGAGGGTAATCTTCGGCTCGTTATTCCCATCGCAAAAAAATATTACCGTCCTGGTATTGATTTCCTTGATCTCATCGAAGAGGGAAATCTGGGATTGATGCACGCGGTTGATAAATTTGATTACACCCGCGGGTTCCGTTTTTCAACTTATGCGGCTTATTGGATCGAGCAATCTGTTCGCCGTGCCATAGACGAACAATCCAAAACCATCCGAATACCGCCCCATGCCTGGGAAGCTCTCCGAAAATGGTTGAAACAATGGGATCAACTGCATGGTGCCTTTGGGCGCGATCCAACATTGAGTGAAATGGCCAAAAAACTTCACCTTTCAGCTCGACAAATCCGTGGTGTACTGGATGCGGCGGAAGCAGCTCGAGGGCTACAGAGTTTGGACACTCCTTTGGATGATGATGAAGATTTATTTGTTAAGGACATCGTCGCTGAATCCAGCGAACATATGCCTGACAATATTTTGTCGGAAGTCCGAATGAAAGACGAAATGGACCGCGCGTTGGGAAAGATTGGAGAGCGTGAACGTCAAATTTTGGAAATGCGTTTTGGCCTTAATGGCGCGGACCGTATGACTCTTGAAACAGTGGGTAAAAAACTTCGGCTCTCTCGGGAGCGGGTTCGCCAACTCGAGGAGCGTGGGCTTCAGCGGCTTCGCCGCGCCGCGCAAAGAATGGGTCTCATTTAAGCATGTCCCCAGTCGCCTCTCACTCGCTCAAAGATTATATTCGTTCAGTTCCAGATTTTCCCAAAAAGGGGATCATGTTTCGCGATATCACCACCTTGCTAAACAATGCGGTTGCTTTTAAAAGTGCCATCGATCAACTCCATCTTAAGTTTGCCAACCAAGGTATACATAAAGTGATAGGAATCGAATCCCGCGGATTTCTAACGGCGGCTCCTTTGGCCTACCATTTGGGGGCTGGGTTTGTTCCCGTTCGAAAAAGAGGAAAGCTTCCCCATACCACCATCTCCGTCACTTATGAATTGGAATATGGCGTCGACACATTGGAGATTCATCGAGACGCAATTCAAAGAGGGGAGAAGGTTTTAATTGCTGACGATCTCCTCGCCACTGGCGGAACGGCGAAAGCCACTTGCGATTTGATAGAAAAAAGTGGCGGCCAAATTGTGGGTATCGCATTCTTGATTGAATTGCTTGAGTTAAAAGGAAGAGAAAAGTTAAAAAACAGAGAAATTTTTTCCTTGATTCAATATTAATGAATATCAGAACCCGACCTAATAATAAGGAGCAAATTGCCCCCGTAGCTCAATTGGAAGAGCGGCTCCGTCCTAAGGAGATGGTTGGTGGTTCGATTCCGCCCGGGGGTGGGTTTTGAGCGTTCGTTCTGACCTAAAAGAAAACCTACTCGCCTCTAAGCTCGAAGGAGTTCTCAACTGGATAATGGACCATCGGGGCCCTGTTGTCATCGGCACAGGTATTTTGATTGTTGCGTCGCTTCTGAGTAGTGTGTTTTTATTAAGAAATCGACAACAGAGGGACGCGGCCCTGACTCGTTTCGCAGTGGCACAATCTTTGGTGGGGGCCCGAAAATATGATCAAGCTGCGCTCATCCTTCGTGATTTGAAACCCACGGTTACCGATAAACTTTTAAAAGCACGAATCAGCTATTATGAAGGGGTCGCGGCTTTGGGACTGAATAAGTTCAGTGAGGCAAAGGGTTTCTTTATCCAAACAATGGATTTATCCGTTGGTACACCTCTCAGACCATTGGCACTCTCCAACTTGGGATTTGCTCAGGAAGAAGAAAAAGATTATGAGGCTGCCACCCAAACTTATGGCCGGTTTATGGCGGAATATGGCGAACACTTTTTGGCACCACGTGTTCAACTCTCTCTCGGAAGAGCCTTGTTTTCTTTAGGGAAATTCGATGAGGCTAAAAAGGCATTGGTTCATCTCATTGATCTCTACCCCACATCAACCTGGGCTCAAAACGCACGATCAATAATGGACAAACTTAAAACTCGGTGATACAATCCGCGCGCATATAATTTTCTTTGCTGAACGATTTTTGAAAAGACGTACAAATCAAAACTCCTAAGGGGGAATCGTAAAAATGAGAAAACTAATGGCCATGTTTGCCATTTGCGTATCAGTGGCGACCACGTCAACGTGGGCGCTTGTAGGACTGGGAGACATCAAATTTGATGGATCTCTTGAAGTAAGCGGAAACGCCGCCAACAATGAAGTCGACTTCGGAAATGATCCGGACAATCCGGGAATCTCTGGAACAGGAACCAGCAACGATCATCGTGGGCGAACGGCTACTCGTGTGCGTTTGGGTATGGACGCTGTAGTGACAGAAGGTGTGACAAGTCGTTTGGAACTTATTCGTGACGCTCGTCAATACGGCGATTCGAACGGTCCTACATCCATTGCCACTGAAGAAGGTCTGTGGAGATTCCATAATGCTTATGTTGATATCCAGGATCTCTGGGGACACAACTTCAGATTGGGTCGTCAATATGTGGGCAATCCTGGTGACTTGGTTTGGAATATTTCTCCTACCGACGATGACAGCTTGACCAATAATTCCATTGACGGTCTTTTGATTCAGTGCCGAAAATTCGACTTCATCCATGCTGACCTCTTCACTGGAAAATCCACTGAAGATGATGCCATTGCCAATACCGATCAAGATGATGCCACTGGTGATGTTAATTTGACCAGCTTGGACTTTGTTCTCCCCAAATTGGTACCTGGCGCAAAATTGAATCTCGGATACCTCTTGGGTGACGATGCAAACTCCAATCTGGAAAATGACAACAACCATCTGCGGACGGCTCGCGTCGGAATCAACGGTGGTGTATCAGAGAATATGTTTACCTATCGCGCAGAATTATTCAGCAACATGGGTGAATTTGCGGGAATGGGTTTGGATTCCGCGGGAGCGGCCACCAAATTGAAGTATGAAGGCACGGCCATTGATTTTGGCGTGGGTTTCAATTCCAAAGAAACATCTGCGGGTACATTTGGGGTTGCGCTTAATTATCTGATGGCTTCTGGTGATGATAATGCGATTGACGACAAAGACGAATCCTTCCATGATTTCAGTGTGATGGGAATAAATACATCAGACCGTTTGCTTGGAGAAATCTTCGGAAAGAGCAACACGATGGGTGGTGGAACCCCTCTTGGGCAGGGTATCAACACGGCTCAAGCCAGTGGCGCTGTTGCAACCGCCGCTCCTGGTACCACGACACAGGGTCAAGGATTGAATGTTCTTAACCTGGGTGTTCAGTACAAGCCAACCTTCTGCAAAAAATCCACATTCCGACTTGATTACTTCACCTTTTCACGTTCTGAAGATGAAGTTAAAACCGCTGCCAACACCAACACCAAAGTTGGTGAGGACTTCGGAAGTGAGTTTGACCTGGCCTATGTGTATGACCACACATCCAACGTGAATGTTGAACTTGGCTATGCCATGTTCTCGCCAGATGATGCATTGGTGGGTGTGAATTCCACCAACCAAGATGACGATGTAACGAAGCTCTACGCGCGTACAAAAATCAAATGGGGCGGAGACGCTGAATAAGCTTCTTAATTCCATTGTAATGGTTTAATCAAAGTGCCCCTTCCCCGCCTTGGCGGGGGAGGGGTTTCTTTTTTAAAGTCTCTCTGTTACAATTAAAAAATCAAAAAAATATGAATATCAAACATTTGCGAAGATTTTTTTTGTTAAGTATTTTTCTCTCCCTGATTTCTTCCGGAAAATTTATACATGCAACCAACCTTTCGATTGGGGCTGATTATTTGCTCCGAGGGGTCGCCATCACAGAGAGAGATAAAACCATTAAGTCCAACCGTTATTATGATCAACGCCTGCAGGCCTATCTCACCACCGATCTCAGCAAAGATGTTGAAGCATCGGTTCGGATTCAATCGATTAATCCATGGGGCTTAGAAGGCTCCACAACCCCGCTGGTGACACGATATCCACACGCCAATGGAAATGTATGGGTCCAGCATGCCTATGCACGTTTGCCTCATTTGTGGAAGGATCGGATGATTTTGACGGTGGGTCGTCAACCAATTGTGTGGGGGGATGGAAAAATTTTATCGGACGATGAGCTGGGCTTTAATGCTATTCGGGCCCAAATAAAATCCCCGTGGAGGGGTCTGCCATTTGATTTGGAGGCCTTTACAGCAAAAATTAATGAAGGGCTCACTCAACCGGGAGATAAAGATTTACATGGAGCCATGCTCACATTTGATAGCAAGAGTTTTAAATGGGACGTCATGGGGCTCATGGAGAAATCAGATGGAATTCAGGCCTATGAAATGGGGGCCAGTACAGTTTCGGTTAATTCTTCAAAAATTGAGAGAACCATTTATGGTGTGAGAGCGATAACTCGACTTAAAGATGCCTATTTAAAAGGGGAATATTACATTCAACGCGGGGATGTGAGGCGGGAACCCGCCGCAAAAGATTTGACACTTGGGGGAGACGCCTATGTGATTGGGTTGGGGGGGAAACAGAATACCACCAAGTTTGGGCGTTTTGGAGCTATTTTGGAGTATTCGGTTGGAAGCGGGGACAAAGCAAGTACTCCTGAAAAGGATGAGGCTTTTCGCCCTGGTTTTTCTAGTCGATGGTCGGGATTGGAAAGAAAAGGTTATGGACGATACTTTGCCGCCACATTTTCGGACGCCTATTCGCCTTCACAACCTTTCGCTCCAGTAACCACGTCTAATGATGGTTTACCGGCGGGAATATCTGGAATTCAATCGGCGCACTTTGGAATGGAATCAACCCCCTGGTCCCAATGGACCTTTTCCTTGGATTATTATCAATATAAAGGCCAAAGGAATGTATCAGGAGAAAAAGAATTGGGCACTGAGTTCGATTATGGTTTTGTTTATCGATATTCGGGCCTCATCAATGTTAGAGGATCTATTAATGTCTTTAACCCCGGTGAAGCCTTTGATGAAACAACCCGGCAAAAAGCACAAGCTTCTCACATAGAGCTCGAATTAAAGTTTTAAGACCGCGGGTGAGACTTTCCGTAAGCTTTTTTAAGCCTTTCTCCTGTGACATGGGCATAAATTTGTGTTGTTGAAAGATTTTTATGGCCCAACATCTCCTGTACGCTACGTAAATCACATCCTGCATCCAATAGATGAGTAGCAAAGGTGTGACGAATAACATGAGGGCTTATTGTTCTCTGAATACCCGCTTTCGTTGCGGCTTCCGCCACCATTCGATGCAAAGCCCGGGGCGATAACCGTTTTCTCTCCTTCAAGTTGGTGAAAATTGGTTGTTTTAGGGAAGCCTGCGATGACAAATCGTTGCCTTTCAGTTTTAAATAATCACGTAATGCTCTTATTCCCGGTGTCCCAATGGGAACAATGCGTTCCTTGTTGCCTTTTCCAATCACGGTGATGGTTTTATTCCAAAAATCTACATTTCCAACGTCCAATTGGCTGGACTCTGATACTCGTATGCCACTTGAGTACACCAATTCGATCCATGCTCGATTTCGAGCCACCATTTCAGGTTTTTTGGACGTGCAAAGTTCCTGGATAAGGTGCTCTAGCTCTTTGGGAGTTAAAAAATTTGGGATTTTGGCTTCTCTTCGTGGTGTTCCCAGGGTTAAACAGGGATTTTGGGTAATTTCTTCTGTCCTCATCAGGTATTTGAAAAAGGATCGGAGGGATGATATTTTTCTCAAAAAAGATGCTGATTTTAGGGCCCTGCTCTTGAGTGTGGTGAGGTAGCTTCGGATGATGGTTCGATCAATTTCAGAGATCTTCACCGGTTTTCGGTTCATAAACCGGCAAAACTCATCCAAGTCAATGGAGTAGGCCCGGATGGTGGCTGGCGACATATGGCGCTCTCTCAGGTTTCGCAAAAACGCAGTGATGTGATCCTCAAGTTTTTTCATTTCTAACAAACTAACATTTGCTCAAATTTTGATCCAATCGAAGTGAGATGAATTTAGACAAAGCCAATTAATTCAGCTCATTTAACTTCTGATAATATATATTATGGTTTTATAATGGGTCAAGATGACGTTTTAACTTTATTCACATTAATTGATCGATGTTGATTGAATGTGGTTGATAGTCAGTGTATTTATAGAAAATAATATGCCGTTAATCGATTTCTTAATGTCAGCAGTGGAAGGTGTCATCTCAGAAAGTCCCGATTATTTTTACTAAATGGGAATTTCAGAAATTCAAGTTATAACAACTAGGTTTATAACGGGCGAGAAGAGGCCCGCTTGGATAATGTTTTTAATCGAATGAGGTGTTTATGAGTTTGGGTTGGTTTGAGAGATTTGGGACGGTGGAGAGGGGTCTTTGATAATGATCCCCCATCCGATGGTGGCATAACCCCCCAAAATTAGAAATGGGGCAATATGCCCCGCCCAATTTTGAGCCATGGCATCGGCTTTTGAGAGAACGAAGTACCCCATTATTAAAAGTCCGATTCCAACCCCAATAACTCTCCACCCTCGTTTCGAAATAAGAGTGGGTCGAGACTCATCTGATGAATTTTTCCCGATTGGTTGGACTTTTGATTGTTTGTTTTTCTTGCTCATTTGGGTTTTTGGCATCCTGCGCAACGACCGAAGATTTCATGTCTGTGAAATAGCGGTTGAAAACCTATGTCACGACAGGTTTTTTCCTGAATTCTTTCCACTTGAGGCCATTGAATTTCTTGGATAGCGCCGCACTCCACGCAAACCAAGTGATCATGATGTGGGCGTTCAAATTTGACCTCAAAACGGGGTTTCCCATCAGGGGCATTCACCCGATCTATGAGTTTACACTCCTCCAGCATTTTTAAGGCTCGGAAGACCGTGACTTTCCCGATTCCATGACCTTTCAAGGCTTGATAAATCTCCTCCATTCCCAAATGATGATCAGCTTCCAACAAATAATCAAGAATACGGCTTCTTTGTTGGGTCATCCGCCACCCTTTTTTGTGATGATATTCTTGAAACAGTTCGCGGATACGATTGGCATATCCCGGGCGCCCTGCCGTCCAAGTTGGGAAATAAATGAGTTCGTTTTTTAATTTTGAAATTGTGTTATGCGACATAGGCGCGATTATACGTGATTCATCCGCGCCAAAGAGCGATGGTTTTGCAAAGATACCCTCCCGCCACACCCAAATAGGTTCCCAAAACGGCCCCAAGAACGGCCATGAGAACGCCGAGATGAGCGGTCCCTTGACGATAGGCTTCAGCTACAATCGGGGCAGATACAGCGCCGCCGATATTGGCTTGGCTGGCTGTTGAAAGCAGGAACAGTGGAAGCTTAAAAATTCGACCTAAAAATAACGAAAGCGCGCCATGCATTGTTAGGGCCAGAATTCCATAGACCAGAAAAATAGGGGTCTGGAGAGTGGCGCTTAGCGAAGTTTTGGCTCCTATCGTAATGAGAACCAGATAGAGCGACAATGTCCCCAGCCTTGGGGATCCCCAGGATTTGAGATGATGGAGCGGCGTTAACGCCAGTAGCAAAGCAGCGGTTGAGGCCATTAACAGCGTCCAACCGCTAATGGGAAGGAATGAGAGATGACCTCCAATGAACTTCCCTGACCAGACGCAGATTTCAGCAACAGCGAATCCAATGATTAAAACCCCCATCATTTTAATTCCGCTCGGTTTGTTGTCGCCATTTCCACCAAGAGGATTTTCATCAATAATTGTCTTTGAAGAAATGATGGATTCTCCGGCCGGGTTATCAAATTTTTTTTGCCATGAACTTCCGAATAGAAGGAAAGCCATCCACGCATAGGAAAGGATCGCATCGACGATCACCAAGGAGCTTAATGCATTATCGGGCATCTGGAGAATTTCTTTAATCGCTACCATATTTGCGCTGCCGCCAATCCATGTTCCCATAAGAGCCCCCACCGCTTTCCAACTATCCTCAGGCAAATAGGGGAGGAGAATAACGAAACTCAAAACCTGGGAAAAGAAAATGGTCCCTGTTCCAATTATCATCGCTTTCACAGAAGCAGGGCCCATGGAGAAAAGTTCTGAGAGCGGAGTACTGATGAGCATGAGAAAAATGGCCATCGGTAACACGTGTCGCGTGGCGGCATCATACAGTGGTGATTGACGTGGAAGGAGGCCCAGGGTTCCGGCCAGAATGGAGAAGAAGTACACCCAGAATGGCACTGGAAAGAAATCGAGGAGCTTGCGCAAGGGCCTCATGAGTTAATCGATGTGACGAAATCTTCTCCAAACATAGAATACTGGAACTCCCATAATGAAAATCCCGATTCCCGTGAGCCAGACAGGGACATCAACAGAAAATCCGCCAAAACCGATTGGCATTGTATAGCGACGCTCAAGGAATGTCGCGTAGAGCATGAAGATAGAAATGAGCACGTAAAGGGCTGGTGTGAAAGGGTATCCCCAGCAGCGATAGGGGCGATTGATTTCAGGTTTTTTCCATCTGAAAACGAAAATAGAGAACACCGTCATCGTTCCGATGATAACAAGCGGGACCGATAGGAAGCGAAGGATCTGTTTGAAATCGCCCATTAAGATTAAAAAGCAGGCCCAGAGTCCTGAGAAGAGGATAGCTCCGCTGGGTGTTCTGAATTTTTCGTGAACTTTGGCTGTGAATTTAAAAAAATAACCATCACGCGCAAGCGCGAACGTGGTCCGGGGATTGGTGAGCATGGTGGCGCTCAAACATCCCAATACCGATGTTGCCACCAGCAATTTAATAAGGACAGCGGCCCCTTCTCCAAAAAGATTCCGTGCAGCCAAATCGGCCACTGTTTCGCTTCCAATGATGTTTTGAAGAGGCACCGCGTAGAGATAGATCGCGTTCATGAGGATGTAAATTAAAGCCGTCGCCAAGGTTCCAAAAATCATTGAGAGCGGAATCAATCGGCCTGGGTTCTTTACTTCTTCTGCGACAAATACGGTGGAATTCCAGCCGGAATAGGCAAACGCCATCGGAACGAGTGCCGCTCCGATGGCTTTAAACACCAGCGACGTTTCGCCAGTGAACAACGGTGAAAAATGAGATGTTTGACCATTTCCCAAAATAAATCCAAAAACAACAAGAGCGAACATGGCCACAATTTTTGTGGAGGTAATAATATCCATGAGGCCTGCTCCCAGTTTAACGTCGCGCATATTGAGCAGGGTTAAGACAAGAACAACCGTAATCGAGAAAAATTTTGACACAGGGGTCCCTGTGGCGATCCCAAGATATTCCCCAAAACCAATGGCCAGGAGGGCAATGGTTCCAGAACTTGTCACGAGCGTGTAGGCCCAACCGTAGAGGAACCCCCAGAGGGGGCCGTAGGCCTCTTTGAGAAAAACGTAATTTCCCCCCGCCTTGGGAATCATGGCGCCTAGTTCAGCGTAGGTAAGAGCGCCCGCCATGGCGAGCAATCCCCCCACCGACCAAGCGATCAATATCCATCCCGCCGATGGAAGATCGCGCGCGATCTCGCCTGGAGTTGTGAATATACCGACTCCAATAATGTTACCAATGACCAACAAAACGCAAGTGAAAAGTCCAAGCTCACGTTTTAATTCTGTTTTTGTTTCATTCATGGATGATTCCTTTGGAAGAATGTTCCGAAGTAAATAACGCGGTCTTTTAGGATTTCGCCCGATTTTGTTTCGATAAGAAACTTTCCCAATCTTTCATCAAAAAATAATTCACGGACTTTATCACCGGACTGAGGTGCTTCAATAATTTTTCCATTTCCCGCGTATATCATGACATGGACCACTTTCTCCGGGTTGTCCGTCTTCGCGAGAAAAATCAAATCAGCTGGTTCCAATTCGCGGGGTTCAATGGGCTGAGATTTCATCCATTGTTCATGGGCATCTCTGGGAACAATCAGTCCCGCTTGCCGGTACGACCAATTCACAAGTCCCGAGCAATCCACGCCAGTGAGGGTTTGTTTATGTTGAGGGTTGTGAAGAGATCTTCCCCCCCATAGATAGGGGGATCCCAAATGGCGACGGGCTTCTTTCAAAATGGAGGGTCTCAATTCATCTGTAAAGGGTATGGCGGGGCGTGAAGTGTTTTCTGACACGGCGATGGCGGGGGTTAGAAATTTTTTTTCAATCCATCCCGGATACCCTTGCCATTTATTTTCATGAGTAAATTCTTGCTGTTCAGGGCATTCCACTCTGAACCATTTCCCTTTTTTCTCAAAAACGAGAACCTGTTCCCCTTTGAGAACTTGGGTTTCCTGTAACGGATCAAAAATATATTTTTTCCCACCCCGTTGAGGTTTGGATCGGATGTCCGCCACCTCCGAGATCACCGTCATTTTTTGCGGTGGAGAAAACAAGTCCTTCCCCGAAGCCCAAAGAAAAAAATGGCTGATGAATAAGAAGAATAAAAACAAAAGAATGTGAAGGCGCCTAAGTCGGAAACGAAAGGGCATCATTTGGGTTGAGAATTCATGAAATCAAGGATGCCTCGAATCAAACTTTCAGCGACTGTTTGATGATGTCGAGGGGTTATCATGAGTTCTTCAAACTCGGGAAGAATAAGAAAGGCTTGTTCCAAAAGGAGAGACGGCATTTGGGGCATTCGACACACCGCCAAATTTGATCGCCACAGGCCCTGGTCTCTCAAACCCGTTTTTTCTCCGTAGACCGTGTGAATACTTTCAGCTAGGGCGCGGCTTTGCGGATGGTAATAATGGACGCTGTATCCCTCCAACTCTCTTGGGTCCTGGCCTTCGCCGCAAGCGTCGGCGTGAATGCTGATGTAAAGATGAGCTTTTTCTTTCCATGCCAAATTAACGCGATCTTGAAGAGAAAATTCTTTTGTCCCATCTTGAATCATGATGACAGTGGCGCCGCGTTTTTCCATTTCGTGTTTGGCCACCAAGGCCACTCTGAGCGTGACGGAAGACTCCGTATGGCCCCAAGGACCAATGGTTCCGAAACTTTGAGGGGAATGTCCCGCGTCGAGGGCCACTCGAAGGCCTTTCATTGAATTTCCCTTGGCTTGATGAGGAGGGCGATGACGTATTTCAATAACCAGTTTCGTCCCTTCATAACGAATGTCGTAACCCCAGGGTTGGTTTTGTTTGGTTCGAATATCAAAGACACAAGTGGAGGGATCGCTTTGAAACCATACGATTTCCTCAATGACTGAATCTTTTGTGTTGTATCGAATCCGATCGCTATCGGCGACAACGCCATACAGAGTGAGAAGTAATCGATGCGGAGAGGTGAATTGATCCACTTTGTGTGGATGTCTAAACTGTAAAGGGATTTCGATGAGAGTGCTATTTTCATCAGCATTAACTCGGATATTTCTCGAAATGCTTTTAGCAGGCAGGGTCCCATTCGGCAGTTCCATGGTCGCACTTTTTTTCACCCACCCCTGATTGGTTCCAGCAATTTCAACACGCAGATATTCGGATTGTTCTCCGGTTACCTCTAGACGTGTCCCTTGGAGAGAAAAAAGATTGTAACCAAAATCAGAGTCGGGGCCCGTTAAAATGACACTGTCTTCTTTGAGTTCGATCATGCGCGGGAATCTTCTGCGCTGAACGGTAATTTTGGCGTCGGCCAAAGCCACGATGCGTTTCCCATCGCGTCTTTTCAGGGAGAATTGAACGTTTTCAGCATCAAAATTATCATCAGGTTTTACCGTATAAAGGAATTTATAAATTCCTTGAACAGCGGTGGATTGTTCCTCCATTTGGAAATATTCAGAATGTTTCTTGAACCGAAAACTCGCTTTGCCTCCTGGCGCGGCTTGAATTGTAAAAGTGATGGAGTCTCCAGGACGAACCACAAGAATTCCTTTGGGAGAGAGAATGTCAATTTTTCCATAAGTCGATGAATAAGAGGCTGGGGTTCCCGCCACATTGACCATGCGTACCACTGTGGAAGTCGAAATACCATCGGTGGCTACGGCCTCAATTTTAAATTTACCTTCTTGGAATGGAATCATGGTTAAAAAACCGCCATTGGTGTAAGGGGTCACGGGAAGACCATTGACGGTCAGCGTGGCGGTGGCTGGTGTAACGGATCCGAACACAAAGGATTGTTTTACGGCTGGGATGTTGGAGTTTTCGTAAGGTTGAACCAATCGCAACGAAACATCTGCATTGAGCGTTGATGAGAACAAGGTTCCCAGAAGCGTCGCAAAGAAAAAATAATTTGGATGAATATTGTGCCGAAGTAAGTTCATTAAATTTTCGGGGATCATAACTAAAAAGCGGGTCCAGCGCTGACGTACCATATGTCTGACCCGTTATCCGTTCGTTTGGCCCATTGAACGGTGAGATTCATTTGGAAACTCTGGAGGATAAATGTTGGCCAAGAAACGCCCAGCCCGGTTGAATTGCGAAGCCGGTCGGTTTCAAACTCTCTTCTTTCAGTGGTGTTGTTCCAACCGTACCCCACATCGGTAAATAAAACCAGATAGGCCGCTTTGAAGAAAAAATCGGGGAACATAAAAGCGGTTCGGGCATTGAGATATTTCATTCGAATCCTGAGCTCCGTGCTGGCAAGCGCAACATTGGATTTTTTGTTGAGATCGGATCCCGATGAAAGTGCGCGCACCCGGTCAATGCCCCCCAAACGAAACACCTGCCGATCGGCTCCGGTGCTTCTTCCAAGAAAAATTCGAGAAGCCCATGTGCTTTCTCGGGGAATGGGGACATATTGGGTCCCTTCCACAAATCCTGTTTTATAGATTTGATCTCCTCCCAATCCATTGAACCCTTGTTGAAATACAAAAGCCAATCGATTTCCTCTGGTGGGGATCAGGTATCGACCGGTGATGGTGTTGTATTCAAGAGAGCTAATTAAAAAGCGATCGCGAAAATCACTGTTGGGTTCTGATTCGTCAAAGAAAACATCCTCCCGATTGGTCGATCCCATGCCGAGGCTCATTGAACTGACGCGGTCGAACGGATAGGTCACATAACCGATACCCGTCAATTCCCGTCTTTGGGAATCTTCATCGAAATCTCTATAGAACCGTAGGCTTCGCACTCCCACCGTAAAAGTGGGGCGATAACGGGCATAGGTGTAGGCCAAAGAAAGGTCCATCGTATCTCCACCAGAGGCGAATTGCGCTTGTTGTTGGATTTGATGAAAACCCATCAAATCAGAATATTGCCAAATGTCCATGAGCACCAACCCATCGATTGAAGAATAAAAGAAGAAAGGGATGAATAAATCCGTGGAGCCTTTGAATCGATAAGGGCGACTCTGATTGGAAAAATGAGGAGAGGTGGTATTGAGAGGCCAATTCAATAGCGCCTGCGAATTTTGGGGCTTTCGCGCTTCACCTTCCCCCCACTTCTCATCAGGGGGTGGATTTTTTTGCGCCAGCGAAGAATTCCCTTCAAAAGTCCATGTGGCTTTGTAAATATGTTTTTCGCCCGCATCGAATCCCACATAAAAAACAGAATGATCGGTGCCGGAGGCCCGAGGTGAAAAACCTCCTCCAATAAAATTTGTGAGTTGCGTTTCATGTCCGTTTTGATCTCGGTGGATCAAATTGGTTCTGAAATTTCCCTCATCGTCTTGATCCCGCACATAGAGGAGACCGCCATTGGCCAAAGGTTCCGGTTCTGTTTCGTCCCCTTCATGATCAGAAATTTCCTCAAGTTGGAGGGTATTCAAATCAAGAGAAAATAAATTGCGGCCCTGGGGTTCCCCATCAATAGGGGATACCACTTCCCCGGAAAATAGGACGTGCGATTCATCGGAGGAAAAAACCGGATCCCGTTCATCTTGGGGCGAATCCGTGATCTGTTTGATAAGGTGCCCTTTTCGATCAATCAGATAAAGATCGTTGTAGCCTTGTTTCATCCCCACACAAACCAATTGATTGTTGTTTATGGGTGAGAAAACGGGCGACCTCAATTGGTCGAAGGGAATACGAAATCGTTTTAGATTTTTCTTTTTTAAATCCAGGACATAAAGGAAATCCCGTTGAACTTTTTCTCCAGCGAAAGCCAACCAGCGGCCATCGGGAGAAATTGAAAGAGCCCGACTCCCTGTGTGCAAACTTTCATATTTCTGAGGTTTGAGCGGAAGAAGAACTTTTGATTTTAATGTGGAGAGGTCCAATTCATAGAGCTGATCGGGACCGCCGCGATCACTAAAAAAATAAATCTTTTTTCCATCCGGAGAGATGACAGGTGAAACATTGGATTGTGGAATCAGATCTGATGAAGTAAGTTTCGGCCCGTAGAAAGAGGGTGTTTTGGCCTCTTTCAAAAAATCATCATATTTATCGTGCAGCCATTCTTGAAATCGGAAATCAAAGCGTTCAAGATCGCAACCCAGAGAAGGTTCTCCCAAAGTCGCCTGGAGAGCACTGGAGATGTCAAAATAATCTTTCATATTGACCAGCAAGGCCTTTAGTTTGTCTTGGCCATATTCATCTTTGAGAAATTTGATGGCGGCATCACCGGTTTTGTATCCCAATGTGATTTGATTGGGTTTGAGATGGTTGAATCCCTGTAACTCAACCAAGGAAGGAAGTTGCTTGTTGGCAAAGGCGTCGCGAACCACCATTTCACCGGTGGCGTCGTCGATCCCATTGGATCCATATTCAGCGGTTCCTTCCATCATCCACAACGGATAAAAGGGCGATTTGAGAAGTTGAACACTTTTCCAAAATCCGCCGTATAGGATGTTGAATTGAACCACATGGGTGAACTCGTGGTAAATCACGTGTTTCATCCATTTTTCAGATCCATCATTGAAAATAAGAAATCTATTTTTAAAAGCTTCTGTTACTCCTCCGGTTCCCTCGCCAATAGAAACAATGGGAGTCTGTTCAAATTCATTGTGATTTGAGAAAAAGAAGAAAGGAGTCCTTCCTTCCACGGGGGTCCCATACTCTTTCCCCACATGGGCCCATGCTGCTTCAAGATGATGCGCCATTCGCGGAACCAAACGCTCTGACTTTTGATCGTAAAAAATGTCGAAATGCGGTGTTTGTACCGTCATCCATTTAAATTTGTCACGACGAACATTGGCAAGGAGCGGTGAATGAAGGAGGAGGGTTGAAAAAAGGATAAAAGTTATAAACGGGCTGGTGCGACGATATGAAAAGGGCATGCCCAAGTCTAACAGGGCTTCCGAAACTCAGAAAGGGCGAATTGTAAATGAATGGGGGACTTACGAACCGCCTTCTTCTTCTGTCCAACCTGTGGTTTGTCCCAATGAAAAATTCTCATTTTGACCGGTATATTTTTTTAATAGTTCGCGTTCTTGAGATTTTTCGTACTTACGAATAGACATTTCCACCTTTCGCTCTTTTTTGTTGATTTTAAGGACATTGGCTGTGATGGAATCCCCTTCCTTAAAAAGAGCGGTTGCTGACTGAGGAGATTTTTCTCTAGAAGATTTGTCATCAAACATCGATCTTTCATTGGCAATTTCAGAAGAGCGAACCAAAGCTTCCACACCATTACTCAGCTTGACGATCAAACCGAAGTCAGCAACTTTTACCACAATGCCTGTGGCGTTTTTCCCTTCTTTTAGTTCTTTGAGGGGGTCTGGGTTTAACTGTTTTAGCCCGAGGGACATTTTTTCATCTTGAGGGTTAATCTCCAAAACAACAGCGGTAATTTTATCTCCGACTTTGAGGACTTGATTGGGATTTTGATAACGCTCGGTCCAAGAAAGATCTTGGGTTTTAAGAAGAGCTTCTACCCCGACTGGAATTTTTACAAAGGCCCCAAAGTTGGTGAGATGGGTGACTTCGCCTTCGATTTTGGATCCCAGCGGATAATCTTTGAGTGCCATGTCCCATGGACTTGGTTTGAGTCGTTTGAGGCTCAGTGAAATTTTTTCTTTTTCTCGGTCGCACGCAATGAGTTTGGCTTCAACCTCTTGTCCCACTTTTAGAACTGAGCCGGGTTTGGTTATTTTTTCAGTCCAGGAAATCTCGGAAACATGAATCATGCCTTCGACTCCGGGCTCGATGAAAACAAAAGCGCCAAAATCAGCCAAACCTGTCACTTTTCCTTTGATCACAGAACCCACGGGGTGTTTCTTTTCAATGCCATCCCATGGATGAGGCAAAAGCTGTTTTCGGCCCAAGGAAATGCGGTTGGAGGTGGTGTCATGTTTGAGAACTTTGACGTCTAAGGTTTCTCCGATTTTGAGTACTTTATTGGGGTTGTCGACACGGTTCCAAGAAATATCCGATACGTGGAGCAGGCCTTCAATGCCCCCGATATCAATGAAAGCGCCAAAAGTGGTCATGCCGGTCACTTTTCCTTTTATCACCTGGCCCACTTGGAGATTTTTTAGGGTAGCCGATCTTTTAATGAGTTTTTCTTGCTCTAAAATTCTTCGCCGTGAAACAAGAACATTGCCCTTGGTTTTGTCCATTTCCAAAACGAGAACTTGAATCGATTTTCCCACCCATTCTTCTGGTTTGGCAATTTGTTTTTCGTCCAATTGAGAGGCGGGCAAAAAGGCATCGAGTCCTATATCAACAATGAACCCCCCTTTTATTTTTTGGGTTATTTTTCCTTCAACGGGTTGGTTGGTTTTATGGCATTCAGCTATTTTGTCCCAGTTTTTTCGTTCTCTGGCTTGTTTCCAGGAAACGAGGGGACGCCCATCAGCTCCGTTGGGATTGATAAGGAGAATGGGAATGAGCGTTCCGACCTGGGGAAGATTGCCCGAAAATTCTCTTAAAGGAAGGGCCGCTTCTTGTTTGAGTCCAACGTTAATGAGAATGTGGGTGTCGGTTTGTCCAACGACGGTTCCATCTATGATGGTGCCTGGAAGAGTGGGACCACTCTGGGCAAAAATGTCATCCATGCTAAAGTCGTCAGTCATAACCAATGTCTCCATGTAAATTTTCCTTTTGATTGGGAAGGGTGCGTCAATCGGTTTGTAATGTTTTCTGTGCGTCTCAGGGGTGCGAGGAGAATATCATATTTTCTCTTTGGCAAGCCTCGATTTTAAGACGGATATTTCCCGCATAACTGCTTCAGCCATTGACTGATAATCGGGGTGGTCCCGGAAATACAACGGGGACCCAAAAAGAATAGAGACAGGCTTGAGCTGTTTTAAAAAACCGGAATTTTTGATGTAGGTGGGAACAACTGGACATTCAGAAAGAGCAGCCAACATTCCCACTCCGGGTTTGGCGGGTTGCAGTTCTTCTGTTTTGCTCCGTCGACCCTCGGGAAACAAAATGAGTACCTCTCCGGCCCCGAGAATTTTCCGCGCAGTTTTAAAGGCTCGGACATCTCCCCCGCCCCGGCGCAGCGGATGCGCGTTGAGATTGCTAATAAGCCATCCAAAGGGACGGAATCGGAACAATTCTTCCTTGGCAATGAAATGGACCATTCTTTTCATGGAGACACCCACCAAGGGCGGGTCCGCCAATGAACGGTGGTTGGCCGCGATAATGACGGCTCCTTGTTTGGGAATATGTTCTTCCCCCGAAATGTGCAGTCGCCAAATAATTTTGAAAAAAATCCAGCAAACAAATCTTGAAAAACGGTAGAGAAAGGGTTGATAAAATGGACGTTTTATCCCTGACATAGCTTGTCGAGTTGATCCCAAAAGTTTGGAAACGAAATGGCCACACAGGCGCTGTTCAAAATGGTGGTGCTGCCTTTTGCCACCAGGCCAGCGATCGCGAAGCTCATGGCGATTCGATGGTCATCAAAACTGTTCAGTTCCGTTCCTCGCAGGTTCGTAGGACCTTGAATAATCAACCCATCACTTTTTTCCTCAACTTGGGTTCCCATGGCTTTTAAATTTATGGCAATGGCTTTTAATCGATCTGTTTCCTTGACCCTCAATTCTTCGAGACCGGAGAAGTGTGATGTTCCATGAGCCATTGCGGCCAAGATTGAGAGGATGGGAATTTCATCAATAAGTCGAGGGGAGATTTCTTTGGTGATATTGAAAGATTTAAGTGGAGTTTGCTCGTTGACGATTAAGTCAGCAATGGGTTCTCCCCCCACCTGTTTTTGATTTTCCATTTTTATTTTGGCGCCGGCTTGATCCAGAATGTCCAAAAACCCGGTTCTCGTGGGGTTCACATTCACGGCACTCAGCCGAAGGTTCGCGCCTGATACGAGTTGTGCGCCAGCCAGAAAAAAAGCGGCGCTTGAAATATCCCCTGGAACAATCCAGTGTTGGGGTTTGAGTTGGGCGGGGCCTTTGATTTTGATGGTATTCTTGGAGCGAGCCAATGGAACTCCACAGGCCTCCAGCATACGTTCCGTATGATCTCGCGACAGGGTGGGCTCTTCATAACTGGACTCCCCTTGTGCATGGAGGGCTGCCAACAGCACTGAAGATTTCACTTGGGCGCTGGCGACTTTGTTGACCCAATGGATAGGTTTTAGGTTCCTTGTGCCTTTGATTCGAATGGGAGCATATTTCCCTTGTGTGAGTTCAACTTGAGCTCCCATTTGTATGAGAGGTTCGGCCACTCGGTTCATGGGACGTTTCGAGAGTGAGGCGTCGCCTCTCAATTCTGAAGCGAAGTTTTGAGCCGACAAAAGGCCCGATATTAGTCTCATGGTGGTTCCCGAATTTCCACAGTCGAGCGGTGCCTGTGGTGTTTGAAATCCCCACAACCCCCTCCCGTGAATTTTCCACAACCCTGGATTTCTATCGATCTGAATTCCCAATGATTCCATACAGCCTGCTGTTGAAAGGCAATCTTCAGATAGAAGAGGATTTTGAATGGTCGAGAGACCTTCCGACAGACTTGAGAGAAAGATGGCCCTGTGCGTGATGGATTTATCAGGGGGTGTTTCGACCGTTCCAGTGAACCGGGTGGCAGGTAATATTTTTTTATTTAACTCCACTTTTTTTTCTCTCGCGCCAAATCAGTTAGGGAATCCATCAACGCTCGGGGAGTGGCGTGGGAAAAGAATTGGATATTTTTTAAGAATTGGTTAATGGATTTCTGAATTTCTTTTCTGTTACTTCCAACAATACCGGTCCATAATTCCGAATCGGCTCCGGCCACGCGGGTCATATCCCGAAAAGATCCTCCCACCAAAACTCGGATCAACGGATTTTTTGTTGATTCCTTGGCGACTTGATTAAACAAGGCAAATGACAGCAAATGGGGGAGGTGGCTGGTCAGGGCCAAACAATGATCATGTTGATCGGCGCTCATAAGCACGCAACGCGCCCCGGTCGTTTTCCAGAGTTGGCGGAGGGTGTCGAGCGCTTTGAATGACGCCTGGTCTTTGGTGAGGACACAAGTCGCTTTGTTGAATAGATCCGTTTCCGCGTGGGCCACGCCGGTTTTTTCTGATCCGGCAATGGGGTGGGCGCCCACAAAATGGATGTCGCTGCGACGTTCGAGACATTTTTTCATTCCTCGGACGATGTTTCCTTTCACGCTTCCAACATCTGAAATGATCGCGCCTGGTTTAAAAAAATGAAGGTTTTTTTCAATGAAGGGAATGATTTTGTGGACCGGAATACAGAGGATGACAATATCCATTTTTCGAAAATCGGAAGGTTTTTGTAGCGGGGCATCGATGGCTCCCAGTTTTTTGGCCAAGGTGAGGTGGGATTTGTTCCGTCCCCATCCTCCCACCCAATACCGTCGCCGCCCGGCATTTTTGGATTTGCGCAAGGAAAGACCCAACGATCCACCGATGAGTCCCACGCCGACAATTCCCACTCTTAGCATACCAGTGGAGTTAAATCGATCGCCCGATGGCTTCGGCAATCTGGCGCATCTCTTTGATGAGCGCAGCAAATTGAGAAGGTAAAAGCGCTTGGTGTCCGTCGGACAATGCTTCTCCCGGATGAGGATGCGTTTCAAGCATAATGCCATCGGCTCCCGCCGCAATGGCGGCCCGGGCCATGGGGGCAATGTAATCACGAACTCCCACTCCGTGAGAGGGATCGACAAATATCGGCAAGTGAGTCAGATGTTTAACGACAGGTACCGCACTCAAATCAAGCGTATTCCGTGTGGCGGTTTCAAAGGTTCGAATGCCACGTTCGCAAAGAATCACATTGGCGTTGCCTCTCGCTACAATGTATTCCGCGCACATCAACCATTCCTCAATGGTGTTCGCCATTCCTCTTTTGAGTACCACGGGTTTTTTGACGCGCCCGACTTCTTTGAGCAGATCAAAGTTTTGGGCGTTGCGCGCTCCGATTTGTAAGACATCAGCGTACCGACAGACCACTTCAACCTGTCTCGGGTCCATCACTTCGGTCACAATGGGAAGGCCTGTTAATTTCCTCGCTTGAGCCAACAACTCGAGGCCTTTTTCCCCCAATCCCTGAAAAGCATAGGGGGACGACCGGGGTTTGAAAGCGCCGCCTCTCAAAATGGTTCCTCCGGCTTTTTTTACTTCTCGGGCATTCAGCGATAAATTTTCCCAGGTATCAACAGAACAAGGGCCTCCAATAACTACGATTTGTTTCCCCCCCACCTTAAGATTTTTTCCTATCGAGATCAGGCTGTTTTCTTTTTTGAATTCGCGTGAAACCAGTTTGTAGGGTTTGGATATGGGGGTGATGAATTCAACGACATCCATAACGCTAAAAATATCTTTATGAAGGATGGCCTTTTCACCAATCACTCCCACCAGCACGCGTTCAGCTCCGCGGGAAATGGAGGGTTGAAAACCCAAACTTTTTATTTTGGAGAGAACTTTGTCGAGTTCCCTTTTGGTGGTGCCGGTTTTTAACGTCAGAATCATGATTTTTTTAAAACCTCCCTTAAGGCTTCGAGAAAAAATTTATTTTCTTTGTGTGTTCCACAGGTCACACGAAGGTAATCAGGCAATCCGTATTCATCCACCGATCGCGCAATGAGTCCCAGTTGCAGAAGTTCTTCAAACACCATTCGCCCCTTAAGAGGGCTCACTTTAAACAAAACAAAATTACACGCTGAAGGAACAACCTCCAGCCCCATTTTCTCTAATTCTTGGGTTAGAAATTGGATTTCCGTGGAATTAAGACGAATGGATTTTTTTAAGTGTTGAAGATCTTGTAGCGCCGCAAAGGCCCCCACTTGGGCTGGCACCGAAACATTGAAGGGAGGGCGTATTTTATCCATTTCAATCACACACTCCTCTGGCGCTACGCCGTATCCCACCCGCAATCCGGCCAATCCATAAATTTTTGAAAATGTTCTTAGAACCACCACCGGATGCTTTCTGAAAAAATCATCGATCACCGAGGGATAGTCCCCCCTCGTTGAGGCATATTCGAAATAGGCTTCGTCGAACACCGGTAAAACGGTATCGGGGATAAGCGAAAAGAATTTCTCAACCTCCGCGGTGGTGTTGTACGTGCCAGTTGGATTGTTGGGATTGGCAATGAACAAGAGTTTTGTTTTTTTTGTCACGGCATTGGCCATGCCCACCAGATCGTGTTTCATGTCTTTGAGTGGAATGGTGATAACTGACGCCCCCATCAATTTGGCGACAATGCGGTATTGCATAAACGCGGAAGCCGAAACCACGACTTCGTCTTGATGTGAAAGATAGGTTTTGGCCAAAAGTTCAATGATTTCATCTGACCCGGCTCCAATAATAAAGTGTCCGATGTCAAGTTTGTGTTTTTCTGCCAAAGCCCCTCTTAAATCAATACTACGGGTTTCGGGGTAGCGAGATAATTGATCGGCCGCTTTTTTATAGGCGCTCATGGCTTTGGGAGAGGGTCCCAGTGTGTTTTCATTCGAGGCCAATTTAATGACTTTTTTAAGATTATATTGGCGACGGATTTGCTCAGCTGAAAAACCCGGTTTGTAGACAACAAACCGTTCCAACTCTGGACGAGACAGGATGGGTGACGAAGACATTTTATTGACCGTAAGGGTAGGAACCGAGAATTTTTAATTGGTTACACTTGGGTTCAAGTCCTTTGAGCGCCGCTTGAACCCGTTTTTCAGATTGGTGTCCAAGGAAATCAACGAAAAAGACATATTCCCACGCTTTCTTTTTGGTGGGCCGAGATTCAATTTTAGTTAAGTTCACGCCGGCTTCGCGGAAAGGTTGAAGAATATCGTAAAGCGCTCCCACGCGGTCTTTAACAGACAACATGATGGATGTCTTATCCTTCCCTGTGGGGGCTGGCAAGGTTTGTCCGATCACGAGAAACCGGGTGGCGTTGTCAGGAGAATCTTCAATGTTAAGGGCCACTGGTTTTAAGTGATACATTTGGGCGGCCAGCAAAGAAGCGATGGCTCCCACTGAACCGTCCAGGGTGGCCTGAATGGCGGCATCCGACGTGGAGGCAGAGGTATGTATGGCAACGCCAGGCAAATGAGAATCCAACCATTTTCGGCATTGGGCCAGAGCTTGGGGATGGGAATACACGGTTTTTACGTTTTTGATTTTTCCAGAAACCGACAGCAGATTTTGGGCAATGGCTTCTTCCCTCTCCGCTACGATATTCAGGCTTGATTCCGTGAACATGTCCAGCGTGTGGTTCACCACACCCTCGGTTGAATTTTCTACTGGAACAACGCCAAAGTCAGCGCGTTTGCGTTCCACTTCAAAGAACACATCCGTAATCGAGGGCACCGCAATGAATTCGCAATCGCGGCCAAAATGTTTGATGGCGACTTGATGGGTGAACGTGGCTTCGGGGCCAAAATAAGCGATTGTGAGCCGCTTTTGTAAGGCACGGCAGGTGGTGAAAATGGTTTGAAAGATATCGTTCACGGCGTCATCGGAGAGAGGACCCTTGTTACGATTGGCCAGTCGAGTTAAAATTTCCACCTCACGGGAGGCAGCCAGAATATTTGATCCGTTTTTGGCTTTGATCCGGCCAATTTCTTTGGCCAATTCACCGCGGCTGTTCAGGAGTTTTAACAGTTGGTCATCAATGGCGTCTATTCTGCGCCGGAGTCGGTCCAATGAAGCATTCTTATCCATAGGGGCGGGATTGTAACCTATTTGACGAAAATTGTGAGTGTTTGGGGTGGTTAAGCGGCGGTGTCCGTTCCCGCGGTGATACCGCGGACGGCCATCATCAACTCTTCCGGGTTGCTTGCGGCTTCAAGGGCGTCTTCAAGTTTGATCAAGCCATCTCGATATAGCTTAAGCAGAGACTGGTGAAAGGTCTCCATTCCATAATATTGGCCTTGTCGGATGGCTTCTTGGACGTCTGCCATTTTGTTTTCGGCGATGGCTTTTCGCACCAAAGCGGTGACCACCAAAACTTCCACGGTCGGGACGCGGCCGGTCCCGGAAGCGCTTGGAATTAATCTCTGACAGATAACGCCTTTCAAAACATCAGCCAGTTGGAACCTGACTTGATTTTGTTGGTGGGGCGGATAGAGATCAATAATTCTGTTGATAGTTTGAACGGCGTCGATTGTATGCAGTGTTGATAAAACAAGATGCCCTGTTTGCGCCGCGGTGATGGCCGTTGATGTTGTTTCGAGGTCTCTCATTTCCCCCAACAAAATAACGTCGGGGTCTTGCCGGAGAACGTGGCGTAAGGCTTCTGAAAAGTTGGGGGTGTCTGCTCCCAATTCACGTTGGCTGATGATGGATTTCTTGTCTTTGTAAAGAAATTCAATGGGGTCTTCGACGGTCACAATATGTTCAGCCCGTTCCGTGTTGATGTTTTCGATGATAGCAGCCAAGGTGGTTGATTTCCCGCTTCCAGTGACCCCGCAAACCAACACCAATCCCCTGGAGAGTTGGCAAAATTTAGGGAGAATTTTAGGCAAATGAAGCTGCGTGAAAGAAGGAATGACCGTGGGGATTTGTCTTAAGACCACCGCAATGGAGCCTCGCTGCCGAAAAGCATTTCCCCGATAACGACCAGTGCCAGCCAGAGAATAGGAAAAATCGATATCGTTTCTTTCCTCAAATGATTTCAATTGAGGGGGATTGAGCATTTGAGACAACAATTCCGAAATGATTTTGGCGGAAATGATTTCTTGGGAGGCCATGACCAAGTTCCCATCTACGCGGTAGATGGGAACTGAACCTGATCGAAGATGAAGGTCGGAGGCCCTTTTCTCAATCATGCCCTTTAAGAGGGCATGCAAAAAATCCTCATTGGTATTTGCGTCCATGTCGATTCGAAGGATAATCTCCGAATGATTTTGGCGCAATGATTTTTTGTTATTTTAATTTTCTGTTTCTGAGCCGCAAGTAAGCCGGACGTCTTAAATCATCTTCAGAAGGGGTGGTTCCTAAATGACTGGGGTTGGGCAGTCCGGCGGGCTGTAAGGACGGCATGGGTGAAGAGAGGCGCTTGTTGGAGCTGTTGGTCTTATCTTTGTATGAGCGGGCGGGGAAACCTGTTGCTATTACTGTGACTTTTAGTCGATCTTCAATGTTTTCATCAAAAACTTGGCCATAAAACACATGAGAACTTGTGGCGGTGGCTGAACTGACAAAGTCCATAACTTCTCTGACCTCAAACATCGTTACATTTTTATTTCCGGTGATATTCACCAAGACCCCTTTGGCCCCTTCAATGGAAATATTTTCCAAAAGGGGCGATTGGACCGCTTGCCGAGCTGCTGTTAAGGCCCGATCGGGTCCGGTGGAGGTTCCAATGCCCATCAAAGCTTCACCTGAACCGGACATAATGGTTTTAACGTCCGCAAAGTCGACATTGACCAGTCCATGGGTGGTGATCACATCCGCAATGGCTTGCATGGCTTGCCGAAGCACGTCGTCGGCCACTCGGAACGCCTCTACAGAGGGAGTTTTTTCATCGATAATTTCAAAAAGCTTGTCATTGGGGATCACGAGTAAGGTGTCCACATAGGGTCTCAACTCTTCAATTCCAGCGCTCGCTTGGTTGGATCGAACCAAACCTTCGAACTGAAAAGGGCGGGTCACAACTGCAATAACCAATGGAGCAGGGTTTAATGATTTGGCAATTCTGGCCACTACGGGGGCACAACCGGTGCCGGTTCCCCCACCCATCCCAGCGGTGATAAACAACATGTCCGATCCCTGAATAACTTCTTTAATTCTATCTTCCGATTCCAAGGCGGCTTGGCTACCAAGCAAGGGATTCCCTCCCACTCCCAAACCTTTGGTTAGGGTTTCTCCCACTTGAATTCGAACCGGCGCCAAATTTCGCCGGAGAGCTTGGGCGTCTGTGTTGGCGGCAATGAATTCGACATGTTCTACTTTTGCTTCGATCATTCGGTTCACTGCGTTACCACCAGCTCCTCCCAAACCGATCACGCGGATAACGGCGGGTTGTTCTTTGAAGTCTTCAGTGAATTTTATTCGTGTCATTTAAAAACCTCGGTTTGGGACCTTAGAAAAGATCTGAAAAAATATTTTTGATTTGGCCCATAATGGACCCGCCTGAACGTCGAATTCCTTTTCGGCCCCCGCGTGGCCAATCCCCCATTGAATGAAACGCCAGCAGGCCGGCCGCAGTGGCATAGCTGGGGTGCGCGGTGATTTCAGAAAGCCCAACTATATTTTGAGGTAATCCTTGGCGAGAGGGAAGATCAAGAATTTTTTCCGCGGCATTGACCATGCCTGGCATCATCGAGCCTCCTCCCGTCACAATGACACCTCCTGAAACCACTTGCTCAGAGAGTCCCGAATTTTCAATCTCATTTCGAACCATTGTGTAAATTTCTTCCACGCGTGGCGCGATAAATTCAAAAAGAGTATTCCTTTGAATGACCCGTTCGGTCCGACCATCAACGGAGGTGTAACTGATTTCCTCCTCCATATCGACGCCTTCTTCATGGCCATTTCCTGTGACCAGTACTTGTTTGCGGGAGCCTGATTTGATGGCGGTTCCGTATTTCTCTTTCACCTGTTTGGCTTGGGAAAAAGACGTGCGAAGCCCATGAGCCAAATCATTGGTAATGGAGTCGGTCCCAAGGGCGAGTTCTTTGGTGAAACGAACGCCCCCGTCAGAATAAACGGCGATCCCCGTGGTGGCACCGCCCAAGTCTATGAGAAGACATCCCAAGTCTTTTTCTTCCTGGGTGACCACGACATCCCCCAAAGCCAAAAGTCCATACACCGGTTCCCGGATACCAAAGCCGGCGTTGTTGATGGAGCGCCAAATGTTGTTGAGGTGAGAAGATCCAGCCGTAACAATATGAACCTCCACTTCCAAAAGTGAACCTTCCATGCCAACGGGGTTGGGCACGCCTTGTTGGCGGTCGAGTACGAAATCTTGGGGAATGACGTGAATAATTTCTCTGTCGGTTGAGATGGGAACGGCTTTTGTGGATTCGATGACTTGGGCCACATCATCGGTGGTAATTTCTTTATCGGTTCTCGCAATGTTGATGGCGCCATGATGGTTGAAGGTTTGAATGTGGGACCCGCGTATGCCCACGATGAGATCTCGAACGGTTTCTTTGGCCATTTCCTCCGCCGCTTCCACCACATGGGTGATGGCCAAGGCGGTTTCGTCTATGTTGATGACCACTCCCCCTTTGAGGCCTCGACAGTTTTGCCGGGTGGCGGCGATCACTTCCACCTGATCCTGGTCAGGCATTCTACGTCCAATGGTGCAGGCCAGTTGACCGCTTCCGATATCCAGACCAGCTAAAATTTCTGCCTTTGACATAGCGCCCCCTTTACTCTTTTTTCCAATTTTTATCCATCACGATTCGATCCGACGTGATGAAGGTCAATTTCGCCGGGGCGGTATATTTAAACATCTCCCTAACCCGCAACACCTTTTCTGCTCGAATGTTTAATTCCGATTCGATTCCCGGTCCCCAATCAATCGTGATACCGTCAGAAAGTTCGACGATGAGCTCGCGCATTCTATCAGTTTCTAATTTTTTGATAAGGGCATAAAAATGGGGTGTTTTATTTTTCCAGAGAGAAAGATAATTCAAGAGGTCTTTTCGTTCCTCACCCGATGAGGCATGGACCGTTGGAAGCGCCTCGGGGAGAGGTGGGAAGTAACGAAGGGGAAAATTTTGTCCGTGTTGGTCCAAGGCCAGTCCATCAGGGGTCAGCGCCACGGGGGTTCTATACTTTCCAGAGACTTTTATTTGACGGGTGGGTATTCGGTAGACGGAGAAACTTTCCAATTCGGGATATTGGACGAGCATTTCATTTTCAATCAGTCGAGGTTTGATTGTAAACAGATGGTCTCCCGCGCGGATTGGAAAGTGGGATTGAAGATCCAGTGGAATGTCTCCCTTAAAATCAACTCTTTGAACTTTTAAAAGGGGACTGATCCTCCAGAATTCAGCTATTCTTTTCCCTCCCCCCCACCCCCCAACCAGGAGGAGTATGGTTATTCCCAGAGTAACAAAGGTTTTGCTCCATTCTCTGACCACTGAACTCGCATACCGAGGACGAAAACGGACACGTTGTTTTCTTTTATATGAATGAGAACGGGCCTTGGGTTCTCGAAAATGGCGCGGACGATGGGAGCCAAAAAGAGAACGGGGTTTCACTTTCAGAGAACACCCCTGGCTTTGAGTGAGAGGTCGCATATGCGAAGAATCAGCTGATCAAAAGAAATACCAGCGGCTTGCGCCGCATCTGGCAATAGTGAGGTTGGTGTCATTCCAGGAATGGTGTTTACTTCTAATACGAAAAAAATTCCGGCTTTGTCCAGCAACAGGTCCACGCGGCCATACACTGAACATCGGAGGGAACGGAAAGCCTCGTAAGCAAGATTTTGCGCTTGGAGGGCCACTTTTTTGGGAAGGGGCGCTGGTACCAAATGTCGGGATCCGCCGGCGGCGTACTTTGAATGAAAATCATAAAAGCCATGTTCTGGAATTATTTCGACGACCGGCAATAATTTTTTGCCCAAAATACCCACCGTTAATTCTCGCCCTTGAATAAGTTTTTCGACCAGAGCTCGATCGGAGAAACGAAAACAGTTTTTTAAGGCGCGAATCAGTTGTGGGGGCGTATTAACTCGTGATGCGCCCAGCGCGGATCCTTGATCAACCGGTTTAACGAATAGAGGCGTTTTCTTTAGCCACGCCTTGACTGCGGTGAGAGGTTGATTTTTCGAAAGCACCATCCACGGGGCGGTGGGAACATAATGATCGATAAAAAGCCGTTTTGAAATGTTTTTATCCATGGCCACTGCGCTGGCCAATGAATCACAGCCTGTGAAGGGAATCTTCATGGATTGAAGCAAAGCTTGGATTCCGCCGTCTTCTCCATAGGTTCCATGAAGCGCGATAAAACAAAATTGAATTTTCTTCTGTCTCAAGATTTTTTCGATGTTGTGTTGAACATCAATGCCTTGGCCCCAAATCCCAAGCCGCTTAAGTCCCTCTTCAACGGCCTGACCGGTTTTTAGTGAAATGGGCCGTTCTCTGGACCATCCCCCTTTAAGCACCGCAACGCGGTGTTTCTTGAGCCAATTGAGAGAGTTCTTCATAACGGTTTGGGTTGTGTGACCACAATAACTTCGGGATGAAGATCGATGTTGAACTTTTCTTTAACGGTGGTTTGAGCCAATAAAATAAGTTCAAGCGCATTTTTGGCGGTGGCGCCACCTGTGTTTTCAATGAAGTTGGCGTGTTTGGGAGAGAACCTCATTTTACCGAATGTTTTTCCTTTGAGCCCCGACGCCTCAATCAAACGGGCCGCGAAATCTCCGTTTGGGTTTCGGAAAACCGAGCCTACATTTTTGGTGCCAAGAGGCTGGGTTTTCTCACGGAGCGCGAGTTCTTCTTTCAATCGTTGGGCGGCTTGTCCATTCGTCGATGGACGTAAAGACAATTCCGCCGATATTACCCAATGCCCCATCAAACTGCTGGATCGGTATTTTAAATCGATTTGGTGTCGCCGGAGAGTTGTGATCTCTCCTTCAGGCGTGAGAATATGGACTGAGCTTAACACGTCTCCGATCACGCCACGGGGTGTGCCGGCGTTGGTCATCAAAGCTCCTCCAACTGTTCCAGGGACTCCCGCTAAGGCTTCCACTCCTTCGAGTCCTTTTTGAACACAGGCCTTGGCGAGTTTTGGAAGATGAACCCCGGCCCCCACGTGAACGTTGTTTCCATTAAATTCAATGTTTTCAAATTCTCCCCTCAAACGGGCCACCACGCCGCGAAGGCCTTGATCCGGCAATAAAACATTGGAACCCCAACCCAAAATAAAAAAGGGGTGGTGCTTTTCTTTGCACCATTTATAAAGGGATTGGAGTTCTAGAAATGTGTGTGTTTCAATGAAACATTCGGCTGGGCCGCCAATGCCCCAAGTGGAATGACGGTTCAGTGGTTCTTCCGCTTTTAACCGACTCCCAAATTGAGGGAAAGCCTTTGAAAGTTGGTTGAAAAGAGATTCATTTTCTTTGAGAAATTCTTCCCCCACTTTCCAGACGTCTCCGGCGCCTAGAGTAAGAAAAATATCACCGGATTTTAATTGGGAGGACAGTTCGGATATTGGTTTGTCCCAACTCCAAAGGCCAAAATTTTTCTTATTAAGATGATGGGCTATGGATTGAGTGGAGATTCCTTTGATGGGTTTTTCGCCGGCGGCATAGATGGGCATAAGAAAAAGATAATCGGCGCCCTGCAAAGCCGCTGCAAATTGTTTGGCCAGTATTTGCGTGCGGGTGTATCGGTGAGGTTGAAACAAAGCCACCAACCGTCTATTGGGCCAACGCGATTTGATGGCGCCAAGGGTCGCCTTTATTTCAGTGGGGTGATGACCATAATCATCCACCACCATGACGCCTTGAGTTTCTCCCTTGATCTCTATGCGACGACCCACGCCCTCAAATTGATACAGAGCTTCCGCAATGACGTGAAATGGGATATCGATGTGCAGCGCTACCGCAATCGCGGCCAGGGCGTTAAGAATGTTGTGTTTTCCCGAAAGCGGCAGTTCCACGGAGCCCAGTGTTTTTCCTTTTTGAACAACAGTGAAACGGGACCCTCGTTCATTGAGTTCAATATTCGCGGCCCAGAGATCAAAGGAGGATTTAAAACCATAGAAAAGACATCGTCGATTCAATTTGGGGACGATCCTTTTAACTCCCGCATCTTCTCCGCAGAGATAGGTGGCGCCATAAAAGGGGATGTGATTGGCGAAAGTGGCAAAGGCTTCCTCAAGATTCTCCATGTTTTTGTAATAGTCCAAATGGTCATTATCAATGTTGGTAACGATGGCCAAGGTGGGCGTGAGTTTGAGAAAAGAGCCATCTGATTCATCCGCTTCTGCGACCAGGAAATCGCCATTTCCCAGGACACCCCCCGTTCCGACTGCCTTAAGGCGTCCCCCCACAATGACGGTGGGATCCAAGCCCGCGACCTTAAGAATTTGCCCAACAAGCGAGGTGGTGGTGGTTTTTCCGTGAGTTCCGCCCACCGCGATGGTGTATTTGAGGCGGGCAATTTCAGCAAGCATCTCAATTCGAGGGATCACGGGAATATTGGATTTAAGAGCCGCTTTGACCTCCGGGTTGGTTTTGGAAATGGCGGTGGAGGTCACCACCACATCGGCCCCTGTGACATGTTGGGCCGCATGCCCCAATGCGATATGGGCGCCCAGACTTTCAAGTCGGAGAGTCACGGCGTTTCTGGAAGCGTCACTTCCCGAGACATAATAACCCAACTTGAGCAACACCTCGGCAATACCGCTCATTCCGCTGCCGCCAATCCCAATAAAATGGATACGCTTAATTTTCTTGAACATTCCGGCCAACTTATAAAATCTCAATGGCACCGTCTAATGATCCTCGATTCCACCAAAGTCACATTGAATTTTGGCGTGATTGTTGCAATGATGAAGATGCCATGAAGAAAACACGAGTTTTGTTCCTCATTATTAGTTTCATAATTGGAGCTCTCCCTCAGGGATGGGCGGAAAATGTCTTGTCAGATAAGGAAATTTTAAAGGTCTCCCAGCTTTCCTATCAAGCCGAAGGTGGGTTTTCGGGGGTTCAATCTTACGGCGTCATTTTAAGTTGTGTGAATGGTCAAGTTTCTTTATTGAAAACCATTCATGATCCGCGGTTTCCTTCGGATAAAGCCATTCTCCGACAGATAGGCCATATGGCCACTGAAGATTATCTTAAATTGTGGAATACCCTCGATCGACACGGCATTTTTAAGACGGCCAACGCCCCCAAACCCAAAATGGACATTATGGACGAATTCACTGTTCGGTTTCATGCCAAGGTAGGTGAGCGTCATCACCAATTTGATGTGTATGGCATCTCGCGGCCCGAAGCGGCCCGTTATTTTTCGCTTCAAAAACTCATTGATAATTCCGTTCAAATGCAATCCCTCTGGACTGTCCATAACGAAACAGCCAAGAAGTTTGGCCAAACTGCCCGTCAGTAATTCCCCTCCCTTCAACATAATTCATTGATTTTTTTGAGGCAAACTTATAGTTGACTGAAATAGTCAGGTATGATAGGTTGGTCATGTCATGATGAAAGTATCCACCAAATCAACCTATGCGATTCGAGCTCTCATTCAGTTGGCCCGCGAAGGCGGGGCGGTTCCGGTTCCTCTCTCCAACATTGCGGATCGCCAACACATTCCGCTCCCGTTTTTAGAACAAATTTTTTCTAAACTCCGTCGGGCCGGTTTGGTTTTCTCTCTACGCGGTCCCCAGGGTGGGTACAAACTGGCCAAGGAGCCAAATAAAATTTCCCTTCATGAAATTATCAGTCACTTGGAGGGACCGATCGATCCTGTTTTGTGCACCATGCCCGAAAATCGCACACCGACCTGCCATGAAGTCGAAGGATGTCTGAGCCGATTTCTTTGTAACGAACTCGATGGCGAGCTTTCGCGAGTTTTGTCAAAAAATACCCTCGATACATTCGTGGGACAAGCTGAACGGATGCACCATTAAAGAAGGAGAAGTATGGAAAACAATGTTCTAATTGATATTCAAAATTTGCATGCCTCGGTTGACAACAAACCAATTTTGAAGGGCGTGAATCTGACCATTCGGCGCGGTGAAGTTCACGCCATTATGGGTCCAAATGGATCAGGCAAGTCCACGTTGTCGAATGTTTTGATGGGGCATCCCAAATACACGGTCACACAAGGGAAAGTTTTCTTTAAAGGCGAAGATCTCTTGGCGTTGTCGGTCGATGAAAGAGCCCGCAAAGGGTTGTTTCTTGGATTCCAATATCCCCTCTCCATTCCGGGTGTGCCTGTCTCCAAATTTTTGCGAATGAGCATGACGGCGGTGCGCGGCCGAGATATTCCCATCATCGAATTTCGAAATGCTTTTAAACAGAAGATGGAACTCTTGGGGATCAGTGATAGTTTTTCTGG
Source organism: Elusimicrobiota bacterium (assembly GCA_022072025.1). Lineage (NCBI taxonomy): Bacteria > Pseudomonadati > Elusimicrobiota > Elusimicrobiota bacterium. The sequence goes on along the minus strand of JAJVIP010000027.1, from coordinate 82,221 downwards.
ACGCTATATCAATGAAGGGTTTTCAGGTGGAGAGAAAAAACGACACGAGATTTTACAATTGGCTTTGCTTGAACCTGAGATGGCCATATTGGACGAAACAGATTCCGGATTGGATATTGACGCGCTGAAAGTGGTGTCGAGCGGAATTGAAAAAACCCGGTCTCCCGAAAGAGGCATCTTGCTGATTACCCACTATCAGCGGATTTTAAATTACGTCACGCCGGACTTTATTCACGTGCTCGCTGACGGACAAATTATTAAGTCGGGTGGAAAAGAATTGGCGGCCGAGTTGGAAACCAGAGGATACGACTGGCTTCTCTCCGCGGCGAAACATTAGGAGAATATATGGCTCAAAAAACAAATCTGGCGCCAAAAGATTACAAATACGGTTTTCATGATGAAGCCCACAATGTATTCGACTCGGGCAAAGGTTTAACCAAACGCATTGTGGAGGAAATGTCCGCCATGAAGGGAGAACCTTCCTGGATGCTCAAATTCCGTTTAAAGGCTTTGGAGGTTTACAACAGCAAACCCATGCCTACTTGGGGAAATGTGGGGTTGTTGGGGGAGCTCGACTTTCAGAACATTCATTATTACGTGAAGCCCAGCGAGAAAACTGAAAAAAGTTGGGAGGAGGTTCCAGAAGGGGTGAAAAAAACTTTTGACCGTTTGGGAATCCCTGAGGCGGAACGGAAGTTTTTGGCCGGTGTGACGGCCCAATATGAATCGGAGGTTGTCTATCACTCCATACGGGCCGATTTGGAAAAACAAGGTGTTCTGTTCCTCGGGATGGATGATGCGGTTAAACAACATCCGGATATCGTTCAGAAATATTTCAGTCGGGTCATACCCATTGGGGACAACAAATTTTCAGCGCTGAACTCAGCGGTGTGGTCGGGCGGGAGTTTTATCTATGTCCCCAAAAATGTTCATGTGGAAATTCCTCTTCAGGCTTATTTCCGAATCAATTCCGAAAACATGGGCCAATTTGAACGGACCCTCATTATTACCGATGAAGGTTCCGATGTTCATTACATTGAGGGCTGCACCGCTCCGACCTATTCGAGCGACTCTTTGCATTCAGCTGTGGTGGAATTGGTGGCTTTGCCGGGTTCTAAGATTCGCTATACAACCATTCAGAACTGGTCCAACAACGTCTACAATTTGGTGACCAAGCGGGCCGTTGCCTATGAAGATGCTGCGGTGGAATGGATTGATGGAAACATTGGTTCCAAACTGACCATGAAATATCCGGCTGTTTATTTGATGGGCAAGGGCGCGCGCGGCGAAGTCCTCTCCATTGCCTACGCGGGCAAAGGCCAACATCAAGACGCGGGCGCGAAAATGGTTCACGTGGCCCCGCACACCACCTCGACAATTCTCTCGAAATCTATTTCTCGCGATGGCGGTCGCACTTCTTACAGAGGACTTCTTCGTGTGGAGCCGGGAGCGGAGGGCGCCCGGGCCAATGTGCGTTGCGACGCGCTTTTGATGGACGAGGCCTCACGATCGGACACCTATCCCACCATGGAGATCAATGAGAAGAATGTATCGGTGGGCCATGAAGCGACCGTGTCCAAGGTGGGCGAGGAGCAAATGTTTTATCTGATGAGCCGTGGTCTCAAGGAGCAGGAGGCTCAATCCATGATTGTGAATGGATTCATCGAGCCTTTTGTTCGCGAACTTCCGATGGAATACGCTGTTGAGTTGAACCGTCTCATGCAACTTGAGATGGAAGGTTCCATCGGATAAAACCCCCAACACACTTTCCATGAAAACAACCATGAAACCTGTTATTTCATCTGAATTAACCATATCTTCTCTCACCGCTTTTTCTCAAGAGTGGAGGGAACCCGCCTGGGTTCTTCAATTGCGTCTGAAAGCGCTACAAAACTTTGAGTCTCTTCCTTGGCCTGATGAAAGAGACGAAAAATGGAAACGAACGGGGCTGAAAGATTTGAATTGGGAAAAGCTTCCATTGCTTTCCGGCTTTTCATTTGGCAGCCAATTGGAATTGTCTGTGGAACTCCGGGAACAAGGTGTCGCCTGGTTTTCGCTTGAAGAGGCAATAAAGTTGAATTCAGAACGTCTTGAAAAGGCATGGGCCCATGCCATCGAACGAGCCAGTAAAAACAAATTTCTTTCTTTGACTTTGGCTTTGGCCAATGCCGGTGGTTGTTTGGTGGTTCCCAAGGGATTGGTGGTTAAATCCCCCCTCCACTTGCCGAGAGAATGGAAGAAGTCATCTTCGGCCGCTTTTCCTTTGAACTTTATTTTTGTGGAGGAGGCCGCGGAAGTGTCGGTATGGGAGGAACTCGAAAATTCTGAATCCAATGATTTTTCTTTCGTTTCCAGTTACACCTTGGTCGATCTCAAAGAGAACGCCAAAGCCTCGCTTACCTTTCTTCAAGAGTGGAATGAAAGGACCTGGCATTTTCAATTCCAGGAAGTGACCCAGGCGGCCTTCAGCAAATTCAATGCGGTAGCGGTTTCCATGGGGGGGCACGTTTTTCACAATGAGGCCACGCTGCACCTTCTGGGCCAAGGAGCTGAAAATAAAATATTGGGAGTCAATTTTGGGGGAGGCGCTCAAACCTTTGAAAATTGGATCACCCAACGCCATGAGGCGCCCAGGACCATCAGCGATATTCAATACCGCGGCGCCTTAAAAGGGGCTGCCAAATCATTTTTTTCTGGATTGGTTTCCATTACGAAAGAAGCGCAACAGTCGGATGCCTATCAATCGGCCAAAAGCCTTTTACTTTCAACCTCGGCCCGGGCTGATGCAATTCCCAATCTGGAAATTCTGGCGGATGATGTGAAGTGTTCGCATGGAGCCGCTGTGGGACCTGTGGATGAAGAACAAAAGTACTATCTTCAGACGCGGGGAATTTCCCCCACCCAAGCGGAGGAAATTATTATTCAGGGTTTTTTTGAGCCCGTGATCGCGGAGGTTCCCTCCCCTCAGGTTCAAGACAAATTAAGGACTTTCATCGAAGAAAAATTGCGGAAATGAGCTCGTTGGAAAAAGTCGGTCAAAAAAAAGATTTTAAGGATTTGGCGCTCACGGCCGTTCAAGTGGGCGATAAAAAAATCTGTGTGGCTCGAGCGGGCGACACCTTTTATGCCTTTGAGGATCGCTGTAGTCACGCCCAGGTCCTGCTATCAAGGGGCGATTTGGAACAAGAGGAAGTGGTGTGTCCGCTTCACGGCGCGAGGTTTTCCATCGCCACTGGCCAGGCTTTGACTCCCCCCGCGGTTCGACCCATTCAAACCTATGAGGTGAAAATTCAAGGCGACGACATTCTGGTCGAATTATGAACTTTTCATCTGTTCGTAAAGATTTTCCTCTTTTGTCCCGTGTCATTAATGGGAAGCCTGTTGCGTATTTGGACAGCGCCTCGACCACCCAAAAACCCCAAGCTGTCATAGACGCTTTGACTCGATTCTACCAACACACCAACGCCAATATTCATCGGGGGGTCTATGCGATGGCGGAAGAATCCACCGCGCTTTATGAAAACACCCGAAAGCGGGTGGCTCAATTCATTCACGCGCCCCATTCCGATTCCGTTATTTTTACACGTAACACCACGGAGTCCATTAATTTGGCCGCTCATTCATGGGCGAGAAAACACCTCAAAGCGGGCGATGAAATTTTGGTGACAGATCTTGAGCATCATGCCAACTTTGTTCCCTGGTATATGCTCTCAAAAGAGCGGGGTGTTGTTCTTAAATCGATTCCAATCGACTCAAGCACGCAGATTGATATGGAAGCCTATGAGAAACTTTTAACTCCGCGCGTTAAGTTGGTGGCGGCCACGGCCATGTCCAATGTGTTGGGAACGATCACTCCGGCTCAGCAGATGGCGTCCTTGGCGCATCGCAACGGAGCCCTCTTTCTATTGGACGGGGCTCAATCTGTTCCGCACATGACAACGGATGTGCAAACCCTCGATTGTGATTTTCTTGCTTTTTCCGCGCACAAAATGTTGGGGCCCACGGGGGTGGGTGTGTTGTGGGTGCGTGAGAATATTTTGAAAACGATGGACCCGTTTATGGGAGGCGGTGAAATGATCAACACGGTATCGATCGAAAAGACCACCTGGGCCGAACCTCCTCTTAAGTTTGAGGCTGGCACCTCCAACTATGCTGATACCGCCGTTTTTTCAACCGCGTTGGATTATTTGGAAGGTTTGGGGATGCCCTCTATTCGCCAACACGAAAAAGAATTGGTGGGCTATGCCTTGGAAAAGCTCTCTGCCATTCCCGACATAACGGTGTATGGACCCAAGGATCCGGAGAAACAAGGAGGAGCCATTTCTTTTAATCACAAGGTGGTTCACTCTCATGATGTGGGATCGATCTTGGGTGAAGAAGGGGTGGCGATTCGGGTGGGGCACCATTGCGCTCAGCCGCTCATGAAAGTTTTGGGCACCTCTTCTACCGCCCGAGCCAGTTTTTATGTTTACTCCACCAAAGAGGATGTGGACGCGCTTGTTCGCGGGCTCAATCGCGTGAACGAAGTATTTGGGCTAAAAAGCACGAGGGGTTCATGAGTCAGGAAAAAATGCAGGGGGGCGCTTTGGGAGGAGTGGAAGAACTCTACCGCGAAGTGATTCTGGATCATTTTAAATCTCCCAAAAACAGGGGTACCGTGCCTGAGGCCCCCATTCACGCGGAGGGAATGAACCCGCTTTGTGGAGACCAGTTGTCAATCACGGCCAATATTAACGACAATGTGATCGTCGACGTCAAATACGAGGGGCATGGATGCGCCATTTCCCAGGCAGCGGCGTCCCTGTTGACGGAGTTGATGAAAGGCCGCTCCGTGGATGATTTAAAAGCCCTGTCCCAGGTGTATAAGGAAATGTTGGGTGTTGAAGAAAAAGGAGTTCCCAAGCAAACAAAGTTCGGGATTGATGATTTGGGAGATTTGGTGGCGCTGGAAGGGGTTAAAAAATACCCGGTGCGGATTAAGTGCGCGCTTCTATCCTTCAACACCTTGCTCCAAGCAATAGAAGATTTTTATCAGAAACGAGGAAAATAACATGAGTGACACCGAAAAGAAATTGGAAGAAGCGATCGAACAAAGAGCTTCTCAATCAAAAGATCTCCCCACCGTTCAAGAAATTACAAATGTGTTGATGGCCGTGGAGGACCCCGAACTTCACATCAACATCGTAGATTTGGGTCTTGTGTATAAAATCGAACGGGATGAAACTCTCGGCAAAATTACAGTCGATATGACACTCACATCTCCCGCTTGTCCCTATGGTCCTCAATTGTTGGGGCAAACCCACGCGATCGTGGGACGCCTTCCCAACGTGAAAGAGGTCAAAATCAACACGGTGTGGTCTCCAAAATGGGACCCGCGGAAGCATTCTTCAGAAGTAGCCCAAATGATGTTGGGGCTCATTTAAGTTAATCCCCCCATTCCGCTATAGTATGAAATCTCAATTTCATGTTAATTTGCAAAGAAAACAGGTGATTATCGTCGCCCCGGCATGTCATTTGGCCGGGGCCCAGGTGTTGTATTTTCCTCAGAATTTATTCCAATACGATTTAAAAAAACAAAACCTGGGCCCCGCACCGTTCCACAATGATCTTGGTCGGTACGTACCGGCATTATGCAAATCAATGTATCGGTACGGCCAAGAAGCGTGCCGGGGCGACGTCCATTTTGGTTGCGGCGGAGACGCAGTATGATTTATCTCGATCACAACGCCACTACTGCTATTCGGTCCGAAGCCTTCGAGGCCATGTTGCCTTACCTCAGCGAAAATTTTGGAAACGCTTCGAGCCTTCATCAACTGGGGCAGCGGGCCAGAAAAGGAATTGAAGAGGCCCGGGAAAAAATCGCGAAATTTATTGGCGCGGACAGCGCTGATGAAATTATCTTCACATCGGGCGGAACCGAATCCAATAACACGATTTTAAGAGGCATCCTTGAAACCCAGAAAAACAAAGGTCGCCGGATTATTTCGAGCGCCATTGAACATTCCGCTGTTCGAACTCCCCTTCAAATGATGTCTGACGCCGGCGAGATCGATTCGGTTGTCATCCCCGTCCAATCGAACGGGATTGTTCGACTGTCCGATTTGGAAGAGGCCCTGACGCCGGACACCATTCTTGTTTCTGTGATGGCCGCGAATAATGAAATCGGATCTCTCCAGCCTATTCAGGAAATTTCTCGAATTTGTAAAAAGAAGAATGTCTTGTTTCATACCGATGCGGTTCAATTGGCGGGGAAACATCCCGTTCAAGTCAACGAGTTGGGGATCGATTTTTTGTCATTGTCTGGTCACAAATTTGGTTCGGTTAAAGGGGTGGGGGTCCTTTATGTTCGCAAGGGGACCCGTATGGCGGCTTTGATTCGAGGTGGGAAGCAGGAAAAAAATCGTCGCGGCGGAACCGAAAATGTGCCGGGCATCGTCAGCATGGGAGCGGCGGCCGAGGCAGCTCGAAATGATTTGCCCATGGAATCCAAACGATTGAAAGGAATCCGAGATCTGTTCGAGGAATTGATTTTGGCTGGGTTGACTCACACGTCCGTCAATGGCGACAAGGAGCGTCGCATCTGTAATACGTCGAATCTTTGTATTGAATATACCGATGGATCTGAAATGTTAATGGCGCTTGATCTTCAGGGGGTGGCTTGTTCAACCGGAAGCGCCTGTCAGGCTGGTAGCGCGGACGCCTCTCATGTCCTCTTGGCCATGGGGTACCCTCAAGAAAAGGCCCATGCCTCTTTACGTTTTTCATTTGGTCATTCGAGCACGGAATCAGATGCTCGGTCAGCCTCTAAAATTATTATCGAAACAGCCCATCGGTTGCGAGACAAACATCCACTGTGGCGAGATCTCGGAAGGAAATAACGTTATGTACAACCCCATCGTTCTTGATCACTTTCAAAATCCTCGCAACTTGAGCGAGATTCCAAACGCCACTCTCGTCGGCATGGGCGCCAACCCCATCTGTGGCGATGTCATGACTCTTTATTTGGATGTGAAAGACGGGAAAATTTCAAAGGCGACATTTAAAACACTCGGATGCGGGGCCGCCATCGCTTCTGGTTCCATATTAACGGAAATGTTGAAAGGTAAAACCCTCCTAGAAGCCAATACGATTGTTCCGCAGACATTGGTGGAGGCGTTGGGCGGTCTGCCAAAAATCAAGTTGCATTGCCCCGAATTGGCGGTGGAAGCTTTAAAGAATGCGTTAAAGGTACAGGAAGGCAAGAATTGAATCTGAAAAAGAAAATCATTGTGGCCATGTCCGGAGGCGTTGATTCGTCGGTGGCGGCCGCTCTATTGGCTGAGCAGGGGCATGAAGTGATTGGAGTCACGCTGCGTCTGCTTCCCAAAGGCGGAGAGGGTTTCGGCTGTTGCGGCGCCCCAGAGGATTTACTCATCGCCAAGAGAAGCGCAGAGAGGGCGGGGGTGCCCCATTATGTTTTGGATTACTCCCCCGAATTTGAAGACAAGGTCATTAATTATTTCGTGAATTCGTATGTGGCAGGAGAAACGCCAAACCCCTGTTTGGCTTGCAACCGCTATATCAAGTTCGACAAGTTAAAAAAATTTGCTGATTCATTAAATGCCAATTTACTCGCCACTGGACATTACGCGCGCATTCAAAGGGACGATCAAGGCTTCCATCTCTATGAAGCTGTGGACCCATCGAAGGACCAGTCTTACGTTCTCTACAATTTTAATCAAACGGGTTTGTCTTCGACCTTGTTTCCGGTAGGAGATAAACCAAAAACCGAAATTCGAGAGTTGGCTCGCAAACTGGGACTTCCCAATGCCGACAAAAAAGACAGTCAGGAGATTTGTTTTGTCCCGCGGAAAGATTATCGGTCGTATGTGAAAATTCGTTTGGAGAAGTCGGGCGAAGCGAAGCCCTCCACCACCCAACCGGGGGCCATTAAAAATTCAGCAGGGCAGGTGATTGGGGAGCATAAAGGCGTGGCTTATTACACGATTGGTCAGAGAAGTGGTTTGGCGGTCAATACTTCGGAAAAAACCTATGTCACCCATTTGGATGCAGCGACAAATACTGTCGTGGTCGGAAGCGATCAAGAAAATCTGGCTCAAGGTTTGTGGGCCTCTGATTTTAATTGGATTCAAGATAGAGCCCCCTCTTCTGCGTTTGAAGTGCAAGTCAAGATTCGTTACAAACATGAACCCACCCCCGCGCGGATTTCTGTTGAAGGAAACCGTATCAAAGTCATTTTTAATGAACCCCAACGGGCCGTTAGTCCGGGGCAGGCGGCGGTGGTTTATCGATGGGACGAAAAAATGAAGGCCCGTGAAGTTCTTGGCGGCGGAAAAATTCTCGAGAGCCTGCGATGAAAGAAAATGTTGTTGTTTTGGGTGGCGGGATTATCGGAGCCTTGGCGGCCTATGAAATAGCCAAGGGCGGAGCAACCGTGACTCTGTTGGAAAAATACAAGGTGGGCCATGGCGCCTCGGGGAATTCAGCGGCCATGCTTGAACTCCAGCTGGACGCCCATCGGGGAGAACCCTTCCTTTCGTTGGCGAGAGCGAGTCACGATTTGTTCCCGGTTATAAGCGCCGAGTTACGCGCTCAAACAGGAATTGATATTCAGTTTTCTCGTTGTTCCATTCTCCAGGTCGCCCTGGACCGAGAAGAGGCGCATTCGCTTAAAAATGAATGTGACCGCCAAAGCGCGAGGGGGCTTGAAGCAACGTGGATATCTCCTTCTCAAGTGAACCAACAATTGCCGGGGTTTACTCCCCACCAGCTCGGTGGAGCGCTCTACACTCAGGATGGACAGGTTCATGGCGGCCTCTTTTTGGAAGCAGCCCTTCAGGCGGCGCGTCAACATGGGGTGAGCGTTCAAGAAAATGTGTCAGAAGAAATTATTCAACAAGCCCTTTTGAGTCAGTCAAAAATCGTGGTGGCCGCTGGCGCCTGGACCGATCAATTGCTCAAGCCATTGGGTATTCGCTTGGGGGTGTCGCCGGTTCGAGGGCAGTTGATGGTGTTTTCCACCCCTCACCCCGTTTTGCCGTTCCCAGTGTACACCAAGACGGGTGGGTATTTGGTTCCGAAGGCCGATGGAACCACTTTGGCGGGGACCACGGTCGAACAGGTGGGGTTTGATTCCTCTGTGACGCCCGAAGGACAAGAACATATCACCACTGTTGTGAAAACCTTGATGCCCAGTTTGATGGATTATCCTCTGAAGGCCATGACAGCCGGCCTCAGACCTCAATCTCCGGATGATTTGCCGCTTCTTGGGCCCTTGCCTGATCATCCAAATATTTTTGTTGCGGCAGGTCATTACCGGAACGGTATATTACTCGCTCCCATCACGGCCAAAATATTGGCGGCCTGGGTGAAGGGAGATCATTTTCCTGTTCAACTTGATTCTTTTCTTCCATCTCGCGTAAGCTTGAGGGCATGACATCGCCCCACGGTCTCCTCGCGTTTCTTCATTGGAATCACCCCTGGAACCATCATCATTTTCCTCCTTCTTTAATTCGACAATCCATCAAACAACTTAAAGACTTGGGGTCCCCCATGTTGCGCTTGGATATTGTTTGGAGTGATATCCACCGCGGACTTTATCAATACGATTTCTCTCACTATGACTATTTAATTTCAGAGCTCTCCCAGGCGGGTTTTGACTTGCTGATCCTGCTTCATTACAACAAGGTTCGCGAGGGGTCTTCCGGCGAAATGTTGTGGAACCATCCCCCCGACTCCATTTCCGAATTCGCGCGATATGTTGAAACCACCGTTCGCCGTTATAAATCAGTGGTTCACCATTGGGAAATTTGGAATGAACCGAACCACCCTGTATATTGGGCGGCTCCGCCAGATGAGTTGAGAACATTTTGCCACCTTTTACGGGCGTCCTATATAGCGGCTAAAAACGCCGATCCCGCCTGTGTGGTGTTAAATGGGGGCCTCACCGAACCGCTTTTAAAAAGCGTCGAACAGCTTTACCAGCATGGAGGAAAGGATATATTCGACATTCTCTCCATTCATACCTTTTTGCCTCCAGTGGCGGATTCTGAAGGCCATTTTGATCAACTCATTAAATCGGTTCGCAAGACCATGGTGCTCCACAACGACGCGGAAAAAAAGATTTGGATCACGGAGATGGGCTGTCCCGGCGTTCCCCCCCGAATCCATGTCAAAGATTGGTGGATTGGAAAAAACACAACGGAAGACGATCAAGCGGCCTGGCTGAAAAAAGAATTTGCCATGGTTCAAAAATATCCTTTTATCGAAAAACTCTTCTGGGCCTTTTATCGAGATACGGACGGTATTTTTCAAGATGGGGTGGATCATTTCGGATTGGTTCGGTTCGACTTCACTCCGAAGCCGGCCTATTATGAATTGAGAAAATTGATCAAAAATGGGTCTGTTCCTATTTAATCCATGAAACGCCTGATTTTCACTCTATTGGGCTTGTTGGTCGTCATCGTGGTCTTTTTACGAGTGTACAACCTGGACGCGAGACCCCTTCACAATGATGAGGCCGTCAACGGTTTTTTTGCCGATAATTTAATTCGAACCGGCCAATATAAATACGATCCGACCAATTATCATGGGCCCACTCTTTATTATTTTCAATTGATTCCTTCGTGGGTCAATGGCGTGATTAAAAAAAATATTGGATTCCGCTTTTCAGACTCGGCGGGTTTGACGGTATCCTCGATGCGTTTGACGACCGCAGCGGTGAGCCTTTTGTTTCTGCTCGGCTTTATCGCCTGCCGGTCAGCCATTGGTTTTTGGGGGATGGTCATTGCCTTTCTATTTTCCGCTTTTTCCCCCAACCATCTTTTCTTTTCCCGCTATTTCATCCACGAAATCTATGTGTTGTTGTTTACGTTTGGAGCGTACCTTGGCGTGTTTCATTTCCTCTCATCAAAAACTACATGGAGTTTGTACGCGGCGGCGGCTTCTTCGGCACTCCTGTTTTGTACCAAAGAAACAGGATTGGTTCATTTGGGAATTTTGGGAGTTTCGGGTCTTTTGGCGTTGTTTTTTTATCCTTTGTTGGAAGGGCAAGGGTTTCGGCGATCCTTTAAAAAGGTATCGAATTTTCTTGTTTCAAGATTTCGATCGCTTGATATGAAAATATTTGTAATAGCGGGTTTGATCTTTGCCGGGATTTGGTTTGTTTTCTTCTCCTCTTTTTTTACACATTTCTCTGGGCCAATCGATTCATTTCGCGCCTACCTGCCCTGGCTCAAACAAGGTCTTCATTCTGGGCATGAAAAACCATGGGATTATTTTTTTCTCAAAGTCATTTGGCCCTATGAAACGGGGCTCGCGGTTCTCTCTATCATTGGTTTGATTGCTGTTTTCATTCGCAATGAACCAAAAGGCTGGTTTCTCGTGTTTTGGTCGTTGGGAACATGGGTTTTTTATTCAGTTGTTCCCTATAAAACCCCCTGGTGTGGAATTAACATGCTTCTTCCCATGGCGCTCTTGGCTGGAATTGGGGTTCAATATATTCTTGAAGGTCTGAAGAGAATTCCGGTTTTGCCCATCCGGAAACGAGGCCATTGGAGTTTAGCCATGTTGGTGAGCGGACTGTTTCTGATCCAACTTCCGCCTATGATTCGGTTGAATTTCACCGAATCGACCAACGAGCGCCATCCTCAGGTTTACGTCCATACCTCAAACGATGTATTTCGTCTGATCGAAGATATCGAAAGATTCTCTGAAAAATCCGGATTGGGTCGTGAAATGTTGATCCAGGTGGTTTCTCCGGAATATTGGCCCATTCCTTTTTATTTAAGGAATTACACTTCCGCCAAATATTGGGGAGAAATGAAAAATGACATTTCAGGCGCTCCCTTGATCCTGGCAAACACCCAGCAACGATCCGCGGTTCGAGATGTGTTGGCGGAGTCCTATTCTCTTGAAACATACACATTGCGTCCCGGCTATTTTCTGGATTTGTGGATTAACAACGCGGTACGAGAGTCGTTCTCCCCCGCCACCATGGTGCCTGACCTATTGGTTCCAGTTCGGCCCCCCTTCCCTCTGACCTCTGGCCTAAAAAAAGAGGTTTTTTCTGGATCCAACTGGGAGGGGTTGCCCATAAAAACGAGTCTCCAACGGTTCTCCTCTGGGGCCTTCATACGTCATACCGATATCAAACAAGACAATTCCCCCTTCAGTCTTCGTTGGAGTGGATTCATTCGGATACCCGTTGGGGGAATCTATCGTTTCGCGCTAGATTCTGATGATGGATCCAAACTTTTCTTGGACGGCCAGGAAATCATTGATAATGGCGGGGTCCATTCGTTGGAGCGATCGGTCCGATCGGTGAATTTGTCAGCTGGGTATCACACCTTCGAGTTAAAGTACATGGATGTGGGTGGGTTTTCGGAATTGAGTCTCTATTGGAGGCGATTGGGAACTAAGGAAGAATTGGTTCCAGGTGACATTTTTTTTACTTACCGCTCTAATATGTAGAGGGTTCGGGTGGGTGTGATGTCGGTTTTCTCCACTTTTTTAAATAGTTTCCGAGCCAAGTGATCCATCGATTCGCGATTGTAATCAGGGTATTCAACGCCTGTATTGGTCGATATCCGTTTGAAATTGGCGTCTGACTTATCCACATATTCAAAAATTGTTAGGGGACTTAGTGACGCCAAAAAGGTTAATTGTTCGTCAAGAGGGATTCTTGCTTTGACCGCCAAATGATGGCCCACGGCCAAGGCCAAAACGGCTTGGGGCGTTCCCCGCGCCAATAAAGAAAAACGTTCTCGGAAATTCCATCCCTGGTTGGGAGTTGGATTGGCAAGGTCCATCACCAAGGGGAGTACATTTGAAATCCTCTTTTCCCTCAGGTTTTGCACACATCGTTCGATCGTGCCGTGATCACTGTCAAAGGCCACCACCAGGTCGGAATATCGGCTGGCGATTTCGGAATATTCCCCTGTGTTACACCCAAAATCCCACAGCAATTGAGGTTTAAGCCCAGAGAGAACCCGTGAAATCTTTTCATTTTTCAGTCCCCGTTCTTTATCGGTGTAAGGGCATTCCGATTCCATATAAGATGACCATCCCCCCTTTCCCAGCTGTGGCCATTTGAGATTTTCGATTGTTTTTCGCAGGCTCTTTATGTTTTTTAAAAGCACGTCTTTGGGAATTCCCACAGATTGAAGCTCGCGACGGCTGAGTTGATCAGGTCGGGTCACTTTTTTGTGGAGAAGGGATCTTAGAAGGATATGAACAAAAACACCTGACTTCAGGTAATCAGGAAGGGAAAACACTGAAGCACATTCTTCAATGGGGATTCTTCCCAGCCCCCCGCGTAGCCAGGGGTGATAGGGAATCCCTTTGTGCGTGAACAGAAGCAAAGGGTTGAGTAAAGAATCACAAAACTCTCCATATCCGGCCCAGGCGTCCCCTTCTTGATGACGATCAAAAGACATCGGATCAATAAAGAGGGGACGGGTTCCCATGAATTGCACATTGAATGAGGGCGCGTCTTTAAGGATAAATCCCATCGGGATAATATCGGCGAGGATTGAAAGCTGAAGAAGCGCCGCATCCCGTAACATGGAGGCAGGCCATTCATAGGAATAGGAAATAAATGGGATCAGAGGATGTTCAAGCGTGATGGGCGGTTCCCCCGCGGCTTCTTGAGTGGGGATCAGTCGGCCCTCTTTGATGTAGGTATTAAAAAAAGGGGCGGATTGTAGAGTGGTCCAAACCCGGCGACCATCTTCTGTGAGCGGCCGAAGAATTCGGTTGCCTCGACGAAAAACGCTTCCCGATGGGTCTTTAAAAGAAAGGCGGAAGTCCGTGTTGCTTAGGTTCGGGTTTGTTGAAAAGTTCCTCTTGTTTGATCGCGGCTCATCGATTATCATCGCGTCCTCAATGTGAAAAAATATATTTAAGAAGGAGACTGGATGCGAAAAATTTCATTGTGGGCCATCGTACTTTTTTATGGGTTTTCTGGCACATGCTTTGCTTATATGGACCCTGGATCGGGAAGTTTGTTGTTGCAACTTTTGGCGGGGGGTGTGGCGGGACTGGTCGTGGCATTTCGCATCTACTGGAAAAAAATTAAAGGGGTTTTTAAGAAATCCTCAGATAATTAATGCCTTCCGTCAAAAATCACATTTCAAAAAAAGTCTTTTTTCTTGATGTTTTGTTGGGGTTCGGACTCACCACCTTTTATTTTCAGCTCCCCTTGATCAAAATGATCATCGATGACCCTCAGACTTTTTATTTGGGCTGTTGGGATTCTCTCGCCTTTATTGAGTTCTCTTTGATGACCTTCGTTCTCATTCCTCTTTTGATAGGGTCCATTTTGGCAATCTTTTTTCAAAAGTTGCCCTTTCTGGGACGGCTTCTCTTCTCAGCTCTGATTGCCTATTTTCTGGGGGCTCAAGTAATCTATTTTTTGGATGCAAGACGAATTTCGTTTCCATACCCTCCCCTTTTCATAAATTCAACGATTTTTATAGCGATCGGACTGGTTTCATTTTTACTCCATCGATTTGTGAAAGAAATTTTTCGGGTGTTGGCCTTGGGGACATTGGTTTTATTTGCCTGGTGTTATTGGGAAGTGTCCCCCCATCGCATCGGATCGTCCACTGCCAAGGATCAAGTGCCCCCTCAAATCAGAGTTGTTGATGATGGTCCCCCCCTCCCTCCCGTCTTTTTTTTAAGTTTTGAAAAACTTGTTTTCACCTATTTTACTGATCGCCATGGAAGGATTTTAAAAGACCACTTTCCCAATTTGGCGGCTTTTGCCGAAGATGCGGATTTCTATGAAAAAGCCTATGCCAACAGCAATTCTACGGTTGTTTCTCTTCAAATGATGTACACGGGAAGGTGGGAGTCCGCTTTGTGGGCAGGGCCCGAATGGAAGAGTACTCCCGATATTCGAGATATATTAGGTCACAACAAAATATACGGAATCACAGATATGCTGGCCGGTTTTGCTGATCCCTCAATGATGACAACCTATACCTCCTATCGAACGTCAAAATTAACAAGGATGAAAATCATTTCAAGTTGGTATAAAACATGGCTAAAAACCGTTTTGCCTATGGAAGTCCAACAACGTATGGGATTGTATCGCTGGAATTTTGATCCTCGCCGGGATTTATGGGGAGATGGCCAGGGGTTATCACGCGATGAGATTGTAAAGATGGGATTCAATCAGATCGGTTTTCTGGAGAAAATTGTCAATCGAGAACGCGACAATCCCAACCTTTACATTATGCATTGTTGGTTATCCGACAGTCCTCCGATGGAGTCGACCCCCCTCAGGGGCCGTACCGCAGTGGAGTTTTCACATGAACTTGAAAAGATTCACTCCCATCTAAAAGACTTTGATCAAGGTCTCGGGGAATTAATTTCAAATTTGAAGACTGCTGGTGTCTATGACAAGGCTCTTATTGTTTTGGTGGCGGACACGGGATACGATCCGGCTATTTCTTATGAATACGGCCAAGATGAGTTGCCATATCTTCCCGAACTCTCTCGGATTTTACTCGTCATAAAAAGACCCGGCCAAAAAGAAGGGCGTATCATACGGTCTCCTATTCAACAAATCGATATATTGCCCACCGTGGTAGAACATGTGGGGCGTTTTCCTGAAACCTATGGTTTTCATGGAGTTCCAATCACCGCAAATTCGAACGGAGATTCAGCTGATCGTCCCATTGATATTTTTATCCGATCGGAACATGGCAGTTTTACCTATCGACATGATTCTGATTTTAAACTCATGAGGAAATTGTGATTCAAGTGTTTTTTCGAAAGAAAACTTTGCTCTGTCTCTATGGATGTATTTTTTTTCTTTTCCCCTTGGCGGCTCAACCGCCCACTCCTCAAAAAAAAATCCTTATTGGCGAAGTTCCCGAACTTGGTTTTTTGAAGTGGCCCAAAAAATACGGGGCCGAATTTCTTCGTGGCGATGAAAAATGGCTCCTTTTTCGGGATGTTCGGCCTGATCAGTTTCAGCTAACAGTGGATCGTGGAGATAGAGTTTTATGCGGTTATGCCATCGTTCCTCAAAAGCCCTTTGAAGAAGATGTCAGGGTTCTGTTCACAGCTGAGTTGGAAATTCCGAAAAAACCCTCAAAATTAATAATGCGGGAAAATTTAAAATATTTTGAGCCCGAAATTTCTGATTGGCATGATCTGGTGCTTTCGACTTTCACTTATTCAAGGCAGATTGAGTTTAATCGATTTTCAATTCAAGCCTCGAGCGGAATCATGAAACGAGATGTTTCGGGTTTGGGTGTTCATTCCGTGGTCAAAATTCCCAAAAAATCAAATAAACAAAGCGTTATTTTGTTTTCAGTGAACGGTTGGGGGACCGAAGCCTTTCTTAATACTGAAACCCCCTTTATTTCCAAATTAAAAAATGAAGCAATTACTATCCCTTTTGGTCATTCTTCAGCAAGACATCCTTGGGGGGCCCAAGCCTCTCTGCTGTCCGGTCTTGCATGGGAGGAGCATGGAATTCCTTTAACTCCCACTTTGTATAGGCCCGAAAAGAAATTTTCCTCTATAGCGCAATCTTTTCAAAGGTCCGGATACACAACCTATGCTTTTGTTGGTTTTGGTGGAATGACTCCGGATATGGGGTTTGCCGAAGGATTCGATCATTTTTTCTACTACACCAAACGGGATGATTCCCTCAAAGGAATACAGATGGAGGTTGTGGAAAGATTAAGAGAAATTGATTCAAGTCCTTTTTTTCTGATGATCGAAATAACAGCGTTTGAAGACATGGTTAAAACCAAGCGCAATGTCGAGAATGAAGAAGGGAAGGCCTTGTATCATCGCATTACTCAATCAATTGATGATTTGATGTCATCAATTGTTCAACTGGCACAAGAGAATCAACCGATGCCTCCCCTGGTGGTTATTTATTCCCCCTATAGATATGAATTGACCCCACTATTGGAACAAAAAATAACTTACCAAACAGCCGATCCAACGGTTCAAGTCCCGATAGTATTTTATAGTCCAGCGATGGAACCTAGAGAGATATTGGATTCAGATGTGGAATTGTTTGATATTGGACCGACTATTTTGTCATTGGTATCTGTCAAATCAACTTTGGGAAATATTTCAGGAGTTGATTTTTCCTTGGCGCTTACCTCCAAAATACCATTAGGAAAAGTTCCGGGATTCATTAAAAGAAGATTAAGAAAGGGTGATTGAGAATAAGTAGATTATTTTTTTTAAAAATATCTTTGATGGTTGGTTCTCTGGTCGTTGTGTTTGTTGGGTTGGAACCCATTTTTCGTTTGAACATCATGCGGATTCCTCTCCGGGCCCAGTGGAATATCGAGCCCAATTTTCGTCCACTTTCTCAGATCTCGAAACGGGAAATTATTCCACGTGAATACATTGCCATCCTTGGAGATTCCAACGCGGAAGGTATGGGGGATTGGTATATCGAGGCAGACCAAAGCCGCAATGGACCCTTTCATAGCGCGAATATTTTGCATGAGAGAACGGGCCGGGATGTGATCGCGTTGGGTTCCAGTGGCGCGGCTCCTCAGCGTTATCTGTTGGGGAATTTGCCCGCCTTTTATCGGTACATCAATAGGTTAATGGGGATGAAGATGGCCGCTCCCCAGGACATCATCGTTTACTTTTTCGAGGGAAATGATTTTAGCGACTCTCTCCGGGATTTAAGAAAAAGGTTTTCCCCCTCCCTGGATGAAAAGATGATTTATGATGAAATCGTCTTTAATAAATATTTAAGAGAAGTGGCTCAAAAGAAGGATCTTCGGTACAACCGGGCTTCGAATTTTCATTTGGTTTATAATCTTCAGGCTGCTAATTTTATTGGCCGCGCATTCATCAATTTCTACAAGTATTTGAAAGACGGGCCCCGCTTTCCTTCCGATCCTGAAAGAGTGGGAAGGGTCAATAAAATCATCGTGAATGGACATATTCGTCCCATCCCAGACGGCATGCTTTCTCCTGGGCTTGACATGACCGACACCCAGCGAAGAATTGGGGCCCATGTTTTTAAATCCTGTCTGGCCCTTTTAAAATCAGAATTTCCGAACGCACGTTTTGGAATCGTCTATGTGCCCTCGCCCAGTACCGTTTATGAATGGCATAGCAAAATGATCATCATTCAGGCCTATGAAACCATTAAAATTGACTATCCCACTGGTAATATCCCCGTCGCCAGCGAAAAAATATTCAATCTGATTGAACAAGTGGCGAAGGATTTGAATGTACCTTTGGTGGACACTCGTCCTCGCCTGTCCCAACTGGCCAAAACTCAATTCGTTCATGGCCCCTATGATTGGAAGCATCTGAACCGGGCCGGTCAGGAGGCGCTGGCAGAGGATGTGATTGAGTTGCTAGAAAAAATGCGGTGAATTAAACAGCGATTGTGGCCTTGCCGATAAACTGCCGGTATATTGCCCATAAAAATTGAGGCGGGTATTGCGTTTTTGACTGGGCAAAGCTGGTCTCCGGTATAAACTGTCACCTATGTCTCCGGAATGGACCGGCGAAAATATTTCGGAGCGGTGGGAATTGAACCCACGACCTCACCCACCCCAAGGGTGCGCGCTACCACTACGCTACGCTCCGACCTTCGCTCCGCTTTGCCTTTGGCGAATCGGAGCGAAGGTCGGCAGGCTGGCCAATCGTTCCGATTCAACGTAACTATTAAGGCGATGGTCGTCCCCCTTCGCTAAAGTTATGGGGGACGGTACGAAGAAGGCGGGATTGTATGATTCTCCGGCGTTCGATTCCAGTTGAAATTGTGAGAGTTCTTTTCAGTCTCCGCCCTTTGTCGATAGGCAGGCGCTTGCTGAAAAAAGAACTTTTCTCCTTCAATTTTTTACTCGAAACGTTTGCATAATTGGACCGCGAGCGGGTTGGGCCATTGGCGGTTTCGCTTGGCGTCATAGTCGCTATATTGGTGTTGGCCGTTCTCATTTCGTTGTGGGAATCAAGACAGCACAATCATTCTGAGCCTATAAACACCTTGGTTAATTAGGTCACCTGGAAGGAATGACTCGGGAAGATCCAAGATATCGGTCAAACCACTGAGTGGCGAGACGCGCGACTTCTTTCAATGTTCCCGGTTCCTCAAACAAATGAGTGGCGCCCGCCACAATTTCTAACTGTTTCTCTTTGATCGTCATTTTTTCAAAAGCTTCTCTATTAAGCTCGATCACCGGCGTATCAAGACCGCCCACAATGAGCAGGGTTGGAACGAGAATCCGAGGTAACGCCTCATCCGCCATATCCGGGCGCCCCCCTCTTGAAACAATGGCTTTTACCAAACCTGTTCGTTCTGGCGCCGCGATGAGAGCGGCCGCGCTCCCTGTGCTGGCTCCAAAATAACCAACTTGGAGATCCCTCGTTTGCGGATGTCGATTCAACCAATCCGTGGCAGGAATCAACCGCTTGGCCAACATTTTTACATCAAATCGGAGATGCCCTCTCCATCGATCTTCTTCTTCCTCCTCTTCGGTTAATAAATCCATCAACAAAGTCGCAAACCCCGCTTGATTGAGAAGCTGTGCCACGAATTGATTGCGAGGGCTGTGGCGGCTGCTACCTGATCCATGGGCAAATAGAACGACACCCTGTGGACTTTTCGGAACAACCAAATCTCCTAAGAGATTCGCCTTTCCTATCGGGATCTGAATTTCTGTTTTTTCCGAAATTGTTTTCATGAATAACATTGAAGCATTCAGGAAATTCGACATCTATGATGCCTGTCATAGTGACGAGAGCGGATCTTTCATAAAAAGTTTTTAGAGTTCCGGTGGTGGGGCTCACAGACCTGCAGGGAGGTAGTGTTATGGAAAAGGATAAAGAAGTCGCAAAGAAAGAAGTTCAAACGAGAGGGGCTCTTTGGGATTCCTTCCAGGAGATGAGGGGTTTGCAGCGCGTCATGTCTCAGATGTTTGGAGACGTCTTTAATGGCGGTCGCCGATGGCGGGATTTCGGTTTTGATCTCGAAGGAGGAAAAGCCGGTTGGTTTCCAGCCGTGGACATTGAGGAAACAGATAAAGAATACGGGTGGCTCGCGTCGAAGAGTTAAAACCCAAAAGCGTAAAGATAAAAGTGCAATAGTGAAACGCGATGTTTCGAAACCGATCTGAAGCGGGGCGTAAGTTGGCACAACGTCTCTCTTCGTATAGGGATGAGAATCCCGTCATTGTGGCACTGCCACGAGGTGGAGTTCCCATCGGGTACGAAGTCGCGCAGCACATGAGCGCTCCATTGGACGTGCTCATCGTTCGAAAGATCGGTTATCCGGGACAACCCGAGCTCGCCATCGGCGCGATCGCCGATGGCGAGAAGGGGGAGGTCGTAATGAACAATGGGATGGTTGGCGAGACGGAAATCCCTCCAAATTACATCAAGGAAGAAATTGCGACCAAGTTAAAAGAAATCAGCGAGATGGAAGATATCTTTAGGAGTCATCGTCCCGCTATAAAAGTAAAAAACCGGACTGTCATCGCGGTCGATGACGGCATCGCCACTGGGGCGACCATGCGGGTGGTGGTTAAACGCTTAAAACGTGAGAACCCAAAAAAGATCATTGTGGCCACGCCCGTTGCCTCGCAAGAAGCTGTCGATTTATTGAAGAACGAAGCCGATGAGATTGTCTGTCTAGATGTTCCCGTTCCCTTCATGGCTGTTGGTGCTTTTTATAAGGATTTTCGACCGGTCTCGAATGAAGAGGTGATCGGCTGTCTTGACCAGGCACTGAAACATTAATCCGATCGGGTAATTACTTTAAATCGAAGAGTTCCTCGTTTTTACCAGGGGTGAGGAGGCTGAGGCAGGCCTCAATATCATTTTTGATTTCTTGAAGGGCAGGTATGGCCGAAATGGCGGTTTGTCCATGGGGAGCGGGTTGTGGGCGAGAGGAGTAAAGCCGATTTAATTCGCGTTTCGCCCCCTCCAGCGTGAACCGTCGATCCACGACCAATTGTTTGATGCGGGTGATGAGGTCAATTTCACGCTGGGTGTATTTTCGGTGGCCTGAATACCGACGAGCGGGGCGGAGTAATTTAAATTGAGATTCCCAGTAACGGAGGATGTGGGGTTTAATTCCAGTGAGTTTACACACGTCTCCAATCGTGTAGTAATGCTTTTCAGGAACGACAAAATTCACATGAAATCCTTGCCTACTCTGAATTTGACGGCGGGTCGGGCGGGAATGAGGACTTCCTGTCCGGTTTTAATGTTCCGTCCTTTTTTGGGTTTTCTCATGACGATATGGAAACTACCGAATCCTTGAACCACCACTTTCTCATGTTTGCGGAGTGTTTCTCTCATCACATCGAATAAATAATCAACAATTCTTTGGGCCTCAACGCGGGACCCCGTAAGCTTTGAAACTCCTTCCACCATATTCGCTTTGTTCATAGAGCAATTCCCTCCATTTCTGCTCCCACTTGACGACTCATAAGGTCTCGAATCGAATCACGGGGAGGTTTGTTCTCAAAAAGTATTTTGTAAATCTCGTTCACGATGGGCATCTCCACTTTTTTTATCTTGGCCAAGTGATAAGCCGATTCTGTTGTGTTCACGCCTTCGGCGACCATGGTCATTTCTGAAAGAGCCTGTTTTAAATTTTTCCCAGTCCCGATTTTTTCTCCCAAGCTTCGGTTCCTTGAATGTTTTGATCCACAGGTCACGATTAAATCTCCCAGCCCCGAGAGTCCAAAAAATGTAACGGGTTGCGCCCCCATGACTTTCCCCAAACGGGCCATTTCGGCCAAGCCTCGAGTCATGAGGGCGGCTTTGGTGTTGTCACCCAATTTGAGGCCGTCAACAATCCCACAGGCGACGGCATACACATTTTTTATGGAGCCTCCCAGTTCCACGCCCAACGGGTCGGTGCTGGTATAAATTCGAAACTGATCGGATGAAAAAATATCCTGCACCCGTTCCCTGGCTTTGGCTAAAGTTGAGGCCGCAACCAACGCCACCGGTTGGCCCAAGGCCACTTCTTCGGCGTGACTGGGCCCGGTGAGAATAACAAGTTCTCCCAGCGCTGGGAACACTTGAGAAATAATCTGGCTCATAGTTGAAAAAGACCCATTTTCAATTCCTTTGCTAGCGCTAATGACGAGCGCTCCTGGTTGGAGAGCCTGTTGCGCCAGAGCGTTTATGAAAGTGGAACGAACCACATGGGAGGGCGTGACGGAAAGAATCACATCTCGACCTTGAAGGGCTTCTTTAATGTTATTTGATATTTGAACATTGGCTGAGATTCGTAGATCGGGCAGTGTTTTGAGGGATCGATGGATCGTGAGATATTCGGCCACTTCTTTCATGAATTCCCAGATCATGACGTCATGTCCCTGTTTGGAAAGATGGCTGGCCAAAGTGGCGCCCCAACTGCCTCCGCCCAAGACCGCAATTTTTTCTTTTGTCATTTGAAACTCACTTTGGGTTCTTCTCCTCTCGCCAGTCGTTTCATGTTGGGAATATGTTTAATTAAAATCATTAGAGACGACAATAAAACCAACGCTTGGATCAGGCTGGGTGTGGGCAACAAAAGGGTGGCGATAAGCAACGCCAACGCCCCAGCGATTGAACCCACTGAAACGTGTCGTGTGGAGAGAAAAAAAATCAAAAAAGTTAGAAACGCCAGCAATCCCTGGACGGGAATGAGCGCCAAGAAAACACCCGCCGATGTGGCCACCCCTTTTCCCCCCGACCCCATTAGGAAGACACTCCAATTGTGGCCAATGATGGCCGCCAAACCCATCCCTGTCATCATGAGCGGATCATGAGAAAATATTTTTCGGGCCAAGATCACGGGGACCACTCCTTTCATGACGTCTAAAGCCAGCGTGGCCATTCCCGGTTTCTTCCCCAAGACTCGCCACACATTGGTGGCGCCTGTGTTGCGTGATCCAAAATTCCGAACATCTTTTTTATAGAAAACTCTCGAAACAATGACGCCAAACGGGAGCGCGCCCAAAAGATAACTGCCCAATAAAGTGGAGATTTTTATGAGCATCAATTCCACATCCCCAATCGTTTTTCTCCAATGATAACGTAATCAATCGCCGAAACGGCGGTGATGGCCACCGTGATCCACAGAAGCACCTGCGTGGCTTGCGGCAGAGGAATAATGCAGACCATGGCGGTGGCCATTTGGACCGCAGTGGTGGCTTTTCCCAAGGGGCGGGGTTCGATATGAGAAGATCCTGTGAGCAAAAAAATGACAAACCAACCCAGAACAATAAGTAGATCCCGTGAAAAAACGATAATAAATGTCCACATGGGAATCGACCGCATGAAGGCCAAGGTCATAAATACCGATATGAGAAGCAGTTTGTCCGCCATCGGGTCTAGAAAGGCTCCCAATTTGGTGTGCTGGCCAGTCCGGCGAGCGATTAGGCCGTCAAGGAAATCCGTGGCCATACAAAGGGCCATCAGCACGTAAACCAGCGCAGTCTGATGTTCGATGAGGCCAATCACAATGAGGGGAACCAAGAGTATTCGAAGGATGGTTATTTTATTGGGCAAGTTCATGAGAAATTTTTTTCCAATTGCCCGGATCTATTCGCAGGCGAAGATCGGTTCCCTGCTCGGTGGTTTTTTCTTCAAGGATGTGGGCGGTCCGATAAAGTGTTGAAAGAATCTTTCGTTTGTGATGAGGCAGATTAAATTGAACTTCCATCAAGGAACCATCGAGTTCACTTTCGATGGCTGAGAGGAGTTGGTGGAGGCCTTCTCCTGTTTTTCCCGATACGAAACAAGCGTTTTTTCTATCAGCGGGTGGAATTGGAAGAGAGCGGTGCGCATCGGTTTTATTAAAAACGGTCAGCATGGGGATGTTGTCAGCTTCAAGGCTTTTTATGACGTCCAAAACGGTTTTCTGTTGGTCTCGCCAGTCTGGGGCGGTCAGGTCCAGTACATGAACCAATAAAGAGGCGTTTTTCACCTCCTCGAGTGTCGCTCTAAAGGCCGCCACCAGTTCGGTGGGCAATTTTTGGATAAATCCCACGGTGTCCGTGAAAAGAACGGTGCGTCCATGGGGCAATTTGACCCGCCGGGTGGTGGGATCAAGCGTGGCAAAAAGTTTATCGTCGGCATAAATGGCATTCTCTTTGCCAATGAGGGAGTTCAAAAGAGTGGATTTCCCCACATTCGTGTAACCCACCAAGGCCACTTGAGGGAGGGGCACTTCCTGCCGTCCATCCCGTGCTCGGTCTCGGTGGCGGCGGACATCTTCTATTTCTTTCTTGAGATGTTTCATCCGTTCGCGAACGTAGCGCCTTTCCACTTCAATTTTCTTTTCACCGGGGCCGCGTGTTCCAATACCCCCCATTTGTTGAGAGAAACCACGCCACGAGCCCGTTAATCTTGGCACCAGATAATCCAATTGGGCCAATTCAATTTGAAGTTGCCCTTCTTTCGTTCGGGCACGTTGGGCAAATATGTCCAAAATAAGTCGGGTTCGGTCCACGATTTTTGCCGGAATTAATTCCTCAATATTTGTTTGTTGGGCTGGGGTGAGGTCATCATCAAAAACGACTGTTTTGATAGGGGTTCCCGATATCTCTTCCTGAATCTCGGTGATTTTCCCTTTACCAAGCAAAGTGGCGGGGTCTTTTCGGGTCCTGGTTTGAGAAAATTCTTTGACCACATGGCCGCCGGCTGTTTCAACCAAACGTTTTAATTCTTCCATTAACGAATGGAATTTACTTTGGGTTTGTTTCGATTCGCGTATGCCTACAATGGCCACTTGCTCGGTCATGTGTCGCGAGTATAACAAAAGGCCTTCATTTTCTCGGCCATTTCAACCTCGGAGGTGGTATCGTCGCAAAGAAACCAACTGGGTGAAATTTGGGTTCGAAACCAGGTTCTTTGCCTTTTGGCATAGGCTTTTGTTCCTTTAATCAGGGCTTTTAAAAAATCACTCCTGGATATTTTTCCCTGAACCACCTGAACAGCTTCTCTGTATCCAAAACTGGATAATGCGGCACAATTGGGCGAATAACCCTCTCTCAAGGCCGCGGCTGTTTCTTCGATCATGCCCTCCTCCAACATTCGCTTGGAACGTTCCTCAATTCTTTTTTCCAAAAGTTTTGAAGGATATTGAAGCCCCATGACCACAAACGGATAGGGGGCTTGTTTGCGAGCTTGATTTTTCCAAGAAGAGAAGGGAAGGCCCGTGAGGTGAAACACTTCCAATGCGCGAATTATTTTATGTTGATCCCGGCTTGTGATGGCTTGCGCCGCTTCGGGGTCCACACGGCTCAATTCTTGGCGCAGAGATTGAATTCCTTCCTTTTGGATTTTTAATTCAAAGTGGTGTCTTAATTTTGCATCAGCTTTGGGAAGTGGAGGGAGGCCTTGGGCCAAAGCCTTGAAATAGAAACCCGTTCCCCCGACCAGAAGGGGCCTTTTCCCCCTCGCAAGAATTTCTTCAATCAATTGGCTGGCGTCTTGGGCGAAATCTCCGGCATTATACGGTTGATCGGGTTTTAGAAAAGCCATCAAGTGGTGCGGAACTCCTTCCACCAGCCAAGAGTCCCGATATCGTTGTCCTTTGGGAGTCGCGGTTCCAATGGGCAGTCCCTCATAGACTTTTCTCGAATCCACCGAAATAATTTCTCCTCCCATGATTCGTGCCAAGGCAATGCCAATAGCGGTTTTTCCAGTGGCGGTTTGTCCAAGGAGAACAGGTATAAAAGGGGGCGCGGGTGACATGCGCAACGATCCTATCAAAGACAAAAATGCGGCGCCCGCCATTTGGGATGGCGGGCGCCGCCAACATGGCGTTTTACGGTTGGTTTTTTTTGAAGGGTTCTCTGAGAGTGACTCTTTGGGCCAGATGGGTGTTATTTTCGGTTACATAACCCACGATCAATGACTGTCCCACTTTTAATTCCGTAACGGAGATGGGTTTCTTTTTGGAAATAAACGCAGTTTGATCTGACCATTCGAAACGCGCGTCCATTTTCTGTTTTGTGTTGTGGACGGTGAGGTTTTTTTGGTTGTGATCAATGGCGGTGATTTTTCCATAAAACCGATCTGCTCCAGAGAAAGCAGCGGGTTTTTCGGCAGCTTGGATAAGGTTTGTTGCGAAGATCCCCAGTGAAACCAGGGTGAGAATGAACTTTTTCATTTTGAGACTCCTTGATTATCTGAAGGAGGGGGTCAGAATGATTTTGAGAGGAGACGAATTTTAAGAAATGACTGTAAATTGAATGTCAAGGGTATGTAAAGCCTGTGTAAAATTTTATCAGAGTTAGCGGGATGTTTTTCGGCGATCTTTTTTGGGCTGTACGAGGGGAAGATCTTCCAACAGGCGGTTGTGATCGGGAACGCTGCCCCCCCATTTTTGAATGTCAATGCCGCTTTCGTAGCCGGAGGCGGTGGCGTTCCTTTGAGTCCACACCACGCGTCCTTCACAATGGGTGTTGTTGGACGCTTGTTCAAATGAAATATGGATGTAGGAGGCTTCAACCAAGGGAATGGTGGTTTTGAGGCGCATACCATTGGGGCCTATTTCCAAGCCAAACCCTTTGATGGGGGTTCCATCTGGCATAAATCGGACGCTGACTTCAAGAGTGGTATCGAAACGGTCGGCCTTACGGCGGTCGTTGGAACTCATGCCGCGTCTTTAAAAATTTCGAGAAGGCGTTTTTTCCTGGGAGCCAAGCGTTGGAGCTCATGAAGGAGGTCTTCTCTGGCGCGGTCAAATTGTTCCGCCAAAGGACGAATGGATTGAAGGTCGATCAAAAAATCCTCAGGTCTGCTTTCTTTTAAAAAATCGAAGGTGGGTGAGCATTGATTCTTGGGTTGAACTTGTAAAGGGATGGATTTGTGAGATTCAGAGGTGTCAGAAATGGGTTGATTTTGCAGTTCGTTTTTTGCGTTTCCACCATTGACAAACCACCGAAGCAGGTCTTTAATAAATTGCATGGCCCAAGGTTAGCGATTTTAAGGCCAATTTCAATGGGGAAAATGGATTCTATTGGGACCGATGGTTTAAGTTCTTCTCTCTCGGTGAGGATGTTCTCCCCCCTTTGGGGTTCCTTTTATCGAAAGGAATGGGTTGTATCGGCACATTCTAACTTAGGCTTGGCGTAGGATTTTTTTCCAGGTCGAAGGGCTGCGGGTCAGTGGATGGGTTCGCCAATCTGAATTTGTTGAATTATTCGTTTTCTCGGGGTTTTTATCTGGGGTTCTCCGAGACCCTCTGGTTGTGACAGGAATGGAGCAGGCCCAGATTGCCGCGGGCAAGATCAGGAAAAGAAAAAAGTTTACACTCGAAATAAAATCGATTCCGGCGCCAATAAACACAGCCGCAGTCGCCATCCGCGCATTGCCAAGAAAGGGCCGCCAAAATTGTCCAAGCCAATTCCAAATAGAAATACAGGCCATTCCAACCCATGAAGGAGCGTCAGGCAACGGAGAATTAAATTCAGGATTTGGTGGTCGAATTCTACTGGTTGGGTCTGGATCATAATCCATAGAGAAATCAGGATCGGACCCCCCCTGATTAGTTGTGACAAAAGCGAAGTCAAAATTTTTCAATTGATTGTATTCGATGTTCGTGTCCGGAGGGGCTGTGAGAAATTCGTTTAGAGCTGAATTGTCCTGAATCGCTATCCCCACAGATTTTTTAGGCAACATTTGAGCATTAACAGCCGAAGCCAAGGCATCTCTCGTACAAAATGTGTCCTTTTGATATTCATTCGTTACCAAGTGCAGTACCGTAAGCGTGCTATTCTTTTGATATACAGGTTCAAATCCAACACTAATGAATTTACCGGGAATGGAATTGACATATCTCTTTAGCGTGTCATTGGTAATTTCAATCTTTATGGCCTGCTGATGCCTTATTTCTCTGAGCTTAAACCAATAGTCCAGCTGAAACTTCTTTATTTCCTGATCATTCCCTTTAAATATGTGCGAAATAATATTTAGTTCTTCTTTAACATATTGAGGATCCGATTTCTTGTCCTCTTCCAACGATTGATTCACCCAATCTTTCAAGGTTTGTACTTGGCCTGGTGTTGCTCCTACTGGCGCGGCAGAATGAGCCAAATCAAAAACAATCAGACGGAAGCCCCCATCGGAAACCAAACGGTTTAATAAATCAATCTGGAACTGCAAGTATCTGTTGAACACTTTGCTCAACGCGACTTGTGCATCTCGATCGGATTGAATGTGAATGTGTCGAATTCCCCTGCTCAGGTATTTCTCTGAATCCAAACGAGTCATAAAAGCGTCGAGAGGAAAATTCCATAGTTCCATTTTTTCCTCTGTATTGGGATAAAGGGCCCGAACAAACCGTTTATAGAGTTCCCTTTCCCGCCGGTTTTTCAAGTTCGGGGCATAAGATTGATAATTCCAATCAGGACCCGATATATTTCCAATGGATCCTTTTTTAATCTTCTTCCTATCCACAGATTTTCGGTTCTCATCGATAAAATTTTTTGAATTCCGAAGGAAGTCGATTTGGGGCAATAAAGCGGGTTCATGGGATGCAAGGTAATTTAATGTGAACTCAATAAATTCAGGGGTCCATTCAGGGGCCGAATCAAACTCGCCAGTCAATTGACCAATTAAACCCAGGAGGAGATTTTTGTGCGCACCAACCCATCCTGGAATATATTCTTCATTTTGTTTGCCGACGTTATGCAGGGCAATGATCAATCGAATCAGCGCAAACAGAAGGAAGTCTTCATTCTTTTCCTCAATAGATTGGAAATAATGTTCAAGTGATTGAGCTAAATGATGGCGAACCGCCGGTTCAAGATGGAAATCTTGGGAATAGACATTTTCGAGGAGCCAAAAATAATGGGTTTTAAAATGCCGATTGGTGAGATAAGACAGACCCGGATTATCCTTCCACCATTGGTTGATTAGATTGGACAATTCCGATGAATCATTGGGTTGGTAGTTGTGGGCCGCAATCTCATCATGGTTCGACTCAGGATTGAGATATGGATTATCATAACTGAAATCAATCAGCTTACTTGGTCCTAAAATTTTAATGCTTATGCAAGTTGGCCCTCGCAGGGACATGGGCGTAAACCCCCAATCTTGAATATGCGGATTTATGAAACCATGAAACCACCATCCCACGGCCGTGATGGCGAGAATGGCGAGAATATGCGGGAAACCAATTGAGGTGTAAACCGGATTAAACGGCTGAATGAACCTCTGTGAAAAATGGATAACAAGAGCGGGAAGGTTGAGCGCTGTTGTTAACACTGTGGCGGCCGCCAAAAACACGGTTAAATTTTTCGCCCACCAAAACGCCGCCCAGCCGGACTCGTTCTGCGCGCGCCAAGATTTGTACCGTCTCCTAAATTGCTTGAAATGAAGCAGCGCAAACCCGCCCACCACGGCGCACAAGCCCCAAACCGGGCCCAACATCCAAATACCGATCACCCCAAATATCATCAATCCCACATTTTCCATTCCCAATGAATTTTCTGGGCCCACTGCCAGGCGTGCCAGGACGTGGCTGATCAGGGAATTTTCTGGGTTTAAGGAATCCCTAAATTCTTTCTTTAAAGAGGGCGCTCCAGTTGGACCTGATGATTCTTTGTTGTCATCCCGTAAGGACGAGGTAACAAAAGCATATTGATAGAAATTCATATGCCCCATCCCATAGATGGAATGCGCCCAAATGGTTGAGGTGTTTTTTTTCGATGAAATTTCCAATCCAACCGTGCGATTGGTATCACGGGTGGGTGTCGTTTCATGTATCTGATGAACGACTCCCTTCAAATAATGTTTGGGATTGAAAGGAGGAAATTGCCTGAGTTCGGCCATGATTTCATGAAACACATACAACGAATCAGTTTCGGGGGCCGGGGCAGAAAACCCCAAGCTGATAAACGGTTCCTGATTTTGTTTGCTGTTCCCCTCATTCAAGAATTCAGTGGAATGCAAGATCTCAACATTGTACTCGTCGCAAATTTTCTTTACCTTTGTCATAAAGGACCCGAAAGGAGTGGTATGGTCAGGTTTGTCAAATTGATATGGGGAGTGTTTGTCGGTCAATATGATTCGACGGAATCGTTGGGTTTCAATGAGCGCTTGAACAAGGCGCAGCTGAAACTGCAAATAATTGCCGAGTGCTCCTTCCTTGGCGTTCCTCTCAATTAATTGAGTGGGTTCAATATGAATATGCGTTACCCTTTCTTGGGCTTGTAATTTGGCCATGAATCCCGTTAATGGGTTGTCCCACGCATGGCGTTTCTCCTCATTGATGGGAAGTAGTTCCGCGAGGAATTCAATTAAGAGTTTTTTTTGATTCTGATCAGTAATGTTGTTGATTAAATCAAGTCCAATAATTCTCGCCCAAAATGAAGCCGTGAATTCCTGATGTGGTTGGGTGCCGCCTTTGGTCCAGACGCCTTCCCAAAGATTTGTCGATTCAAGCAACGCCTCAACTTCTTTCGCAAACTCCGGCCTTAACAAAGCGAAGGACGCAAGAGTGGAACCAAAAGTCCCCGGTTCTTGGTCTCGGATTCGCATTTGAAGAAATTTCACCAACCACAAATGTTTAATTGCTCTCGGGTCCTTTGAGACCAAGGGCTTAAGGGTGTTCTCAAGGATCACCAAACGGAGAAGCGCATAACCCATAAATCCAGGCCCATAACGACATAAAATCTCAAAATATTTCTTCATCTCATACGAGAGTCGGTCATGAACCTCATCCGCCACCTCCAATTGGGGCGTATAAATATTATCGAGCAACCAAAAGAAATGTTCCTGCATTTGAGGAAGCTTAAAGACCGAATCCTCCGCGCCCTCTTTCCACCACTGTTCAATGGATTTGATGAATGAACCTTGAGCATCTGGATAGTTGTTGTGCCGATACACCCCTACTGTCCAATCATCATAATGGGATGCGCTATGGCGGTATAAAATCGGCTGATTTGAGCCAGGAATTGGAATGAAAATCTCCCTATTTCCCTCATCAGCACCCGGATATAGCGACATGGAAAACCATCCCAAGCGCCCCGCCAGCCGGTTAAAAAACCCATGAAACCGCCAGCCGAAAATCACCGCCGGCACACAAATCAAGGCCACCGACAGAAAAGCCTGGTCCCACGCGCCGCAAATGAACCATCCCGCCCCAACGATAAAAATGACCGCTCCCAAAATCCGCTCAAAAACCATCGGGTATCCGCCGAATGAAAATCGAAACCTGTGGCCCTTTACATCGGACAAGAGCGGATTGAATTCAAAGTCGCCCGCCGCCTTTAAGTTCTCGATGGCCTTTACCGGCAGGTGTTTCGGCAAGATGTTTTCAAATCCGAGTTGCTGCATCGCATCCAATACGTGTGCGACAAAAGAAAAATTTTCCGTGAAGATAATCTTTGGGCTGGAAGAATGTTTTTCGAGACTTCGAATTAAGTCTGATATCGACATGAAAAAATCTCCCATTTCCTTCTGCATATCGAATTGACTCTCTCGTGATTTTTCAGCCAAAAAGAAAAACAAAGCTTTCTTCAAGTAAAGAGCGGCAACCGAGACATTGGAAGTGCGAAGTAAATCCACCACGCGCTGGTTTTCAGAAAGCATTGCTTTCACCGTGTCGGTTCTATTCCTCGTCACTTTCAAGATGTCGAATGAAAACCTGAAATGCTCAATCAACCGGGCGTTTACTACTTTCAATTTCTCCAGGGGAATTGCGCGCCCATCAACAGCGATTCCCTGAACTTGCTCAAACAACAGGTCGTTGATTCCATGGAAATGGGAAAGAAAGACACTGTCGGTTTTCTTCGCAATTCCCAACGCAACGAGTATGAGCGTAATCATCATCCGTTCCGATTGGAGAAGAGCGAAAATCGTTTCCGGTATGTTTTCCGGCTGAGTTTCTGCCACCCGCCTCATTCGTTCATTAATAACCCCCTGCGCCGCATTTCGAACGTCGCGTATTTCCCCGGACATCCAGATGAGATGGTGGTCCCGCCAGACGGCCGATTGATCCGGGGCATACCGATGCAGTATGAAAATGGTTCGACGTATGAGTTCGGGCAGCGGACAACGCAACGTCGAGTGATGATCCAATTCGAATTGTTCTTGCCTCAATTGGTCTTCGGTCACGCCGCAGCCGATCAGATACCCTCTCAAATAATAAACCGCTTCGGCATATTCCGAATAAACATCAAACGGCCCCGGCAACGGAACTCGCTTTTCCCACTCCCTGCTCAGATTTATATCGATCGGATGAAATTGCGGATTAAAGTTAGGAAGAGCCGATTGAATCTTTCGGACTGTGGGCGGTTCGACTTGAGATCGATCCCTTCGAGTCAGATCCCGTACAGTTTCTTCGTATTTTTTGCCGATTCCCAACTCGACAGGCACCCCGATAACATCATCCAATTGCTGCGCGATGTCATTTTTTGGGGCGCTAGACCGCGATGGTTCCGCAGACAGCGCTGCCCCAATGTAGTGGGTGAAAAGATTGTAAAGCGCGTGGGTGAGAAATTGCGCGGCATAAACAGGCCCCACGGCGAGTTTGAGATGCCAAGGGGGTTCATAAGACGGCGAGGACAAAGCGTGGATATACGTGAGACCGATTGAAAAAAACCACCACAAAACGAGGAGATTCAACTCAAACACCCCATAATCGATCGGCAAAAAGAAAAGAGAGAAAGGCGGAGCCAGGATGGCGGCGTTCACCGCCAAAAGGCCGGCAAATCGCATCAATTGTTTCCACCACGTGCCGGGATGATCCCTAAAAAACTCCGGAAGATTAAACAGCCACCAGATAACCTTCAAAAACTCATCATCGGGCACGAACAATACATCCGTCCTCAAGCTGTAAGGATTCCATCCCCTCAAAATCGCGCGATTGCTCGTCGATTGCGCTTTGAGCGCTGGCGCAGCTCCGCCAGCGCGCTCTGCGTCGCGACGCGCCTTCCAAAGTTCCAATTGATGCAGCACCACGTATGCTTTTCCTCCAACATTCACCACGACATCGGGCGCTTGCAACTGTTCGGTATGCGTCATGAAATATCCGGCCTGTTTTGGATGCCAACCAATTATCGACATTGCTTTCGGAAATTCAATCAGCACAGCAGGCCCCGATTTGGTTCCGTAATTATGCCGAGCCTCATCCAGACGTACTTTCTGTTCTTCCATCCACCTAGCCAAGCTTTTTTCTGAAAAGAAATTCAGGTTCCCAAGCCGAATGACGATTGGGTCGCCTGTTTCCGTTTTTTGGTGCAACTCAATAAACGTCTGGGTTTGCCAACGCGACCATCCTATCCGCTTCATTGCCTGAAGCGGACTCAGAAGTTTGCCGTTCTTTTTCTCGAATTCTTTTCGTAAAAGATTCGCAACTATCGTTTTCCCGCCGGTTGTCAACTCGTAGTCATAAACCCCTTCACGAGAGAGAAGACTCTTCTTCCATTCAAGCAGCGCGGAACGAATATAAAACTTGGCGCCGGCGCGCTGCAGATATAGCGGCTTCCCCGTCTTCCCATGCGTGTGAGAAAAATTCGCCTCAAACGGCCGCAACGCGTCTCTGCCCAGGCCGATACAATGCATGGCCTTCTCAGGTGAAAGAAGTTTCCCATGTTCTGCTTCCAATTTTTTCCAGGCGATGTTTTGAAGAGTCTCGCGCGTTTCGCTGGTTGGCTTGCCTTTTAAATGTTTGGACTTCGCCAGTCGGTCACGCCAAGAAAATAAACGTTTTTGCAAAACCAAGCGAACTCCCGAACGAACGATCCATACGGATGATTCGTCAATGCTCTCCATGTACGTCACCCACCGGCGCCAAGCTTTTCGGAACGATTTAACTTTCACCATCGCTTCCGCCGGCGTTAGGAGAGCGCCAAGCTCCTTTTTTAAATGTTTCTTCAGAATCCTGGCGATTATTTTTGCGCGAATGCGCTGTTTTGGCGTGCGCAGAGGCAAAAGCTGCGTCTGTTCGTCATGAACAAATCGACCGACCCAATCGATCAAATCAGCCCGCTTATAAAAAAGCTGCCCCCCGCACCAAACCAAAAAGGATCCGGCGCCCCCAGCCGCGACCCATCTTCTAAAAGACTGGCTTTGATCTTTGTTGAGGCCCAAATAACGCATGGCCTTGGCCGGACGCAAAAGTGTTCCGCCGCTTTTTCTCCGGTAGGCCACTTTCACAATATCGGCGATTATTTTTTTCCCGCCCTTCGAAAGCGACGGCATATCAGTTTGGCTCTGCTCGCGACTGGCTGCGCCGACACTTAGTTTTTCCACCCATGCCTTCAAATTTTTCTCGACAAAGAAAATTTGCCCGCGACGCACGAACCAAAGATTCTCTTTGTCGTTTACGGGAGACATCAGTTGCACGAAGGATTGGTGCCGGCCCTTTTCCAATCCGAGATATGTCATGGCGGCAGGACCGTTGAGGTAAGGCCCATCATTTCGTCCGGCTGCGAGATTTTTGGCAAGCGTGTCGCGTAAAAAAACTTCGTCTATTGCCAGTGGAGTATCGAACTCATTCAATGAGCTCAAATAACTTCGCAGTTCCTCCACGTTCACAAGGACATGGCTTCCCCTGCGGACCCAAATATGACGTTTGGTCCTGGTGAAGCTGAAAGCTGCGCAAAACTGTTCTTGCTCAAGGCTGGGGGGAAGTCCCGTTATTTTTTTAGCTTCTCCCCATTCCGTGACGGCTTGGCTTTGCGCCATCATTTCACCCTCGATCACCACATAAAGCGCATCAAGCCGGCTCAAACGATACCCATCTTTTCCGAATGAAGCGCTGTTTGCGATATATGCGGCGTTCGGGTTGTGGTCATTGGGCTTATCCTTGTTGTGCCGCGAGCCTCCGGTGAGAAAAAGCCAGATCTTTGTCCGTTCACGATCAATGCGAGTGGAAGTGGCATCAACTCCTCTCGCATGAAGCAATCGTTCAGCCACAGACCACAAATCGTATTCTTCTTGAATCATCGCTGCTGCGGTATACATGACTTGCCTTGCCGCCCGAGCCGGAATTTGCCCGGTTCGGCCGTCGACGGGAAGAACGCCGTTTCGCACCAGTCGTTCAACAATCGCGCGTCCCGCCTGGGTCGCTTCCAAGCGCGTAGCGCCAAGAAACTTTTGATAATCAAACGAGACTGAATCCGGGACGTTCATGTTCGCCCATTCTTCATGATTCGGGAATTGAACCGCCGGGATTCGACGGTACCCGACGGCTTCTCGATCCCTCAAACTGTGTATATTTACAAATCTCTTCGCCGCATCGTCCCAATACATTCTGCGCAAAAGCCACGGTCGACTGCCGATGGAACACGCGTCTAAAACCACTCTTTGATCGGTGTCGTCCCAATAAACTTTTACAATCGCAGGCTGAGAAAAGGCGCGATTAAAACTGACGCGTTCTCCTGGGAACAGACCCAAACGGCCGTCGTCTGGAATGCGTACGAGATATGTTCTGTTGGCCATGTATCGATAGCCGACTGCCGCAACTTCCATAGACCGGCTATACGCAGAAATGAAATCAGCCTGCGATTGGGTATCCAAAGGAAAACCGTAATCCTGACACACTTTTGCGGAACTGGGATAATCGGCCGGCTTTCCCTGTATAACTGTCCGACCCTCCGATATCTGATCGGCGAGGGCATTCAATGAGGCTTGGGATTTTTGCTTGTTTGCCCGTTTGGCTTTGATGTGGTTCCCAAAAACGGTCTCGTATTGTTCAAACAATTGCCGCAGTTTTTTTGACAAGCCGACGTCGGACACCGCTTCAGCGTCATTGAATGATGGGGTCTTCTGCTCAGGTAAAAGATCATCGTCCTCTTCCGCATCGATATCTTCACCGAATATGTTCTTTTTGGGTTTCGGAGATCTTTGTTCTTTAGGAACAACGACACCCTCATGAGGCATTGCTGCGGCTTCAGCCATGGCTTCTACCTTACTTATTGCATCAACAACGTTATTCAAATCAGCAATTTTCAAACTGTTTTCATTGAAAATTTCCAATAACCGATCGGGATATATCTGGGGAATATTCTGGAGTCGTTCCCGGTACTGATTCATAAAAGCAACCAGAGCGTTGCGAGCTGCGTCTCTACGTTCAGATTTTAATTGTTGATCCCGAACATTGGTTTCAATCAGGTAGGACAGGCACGATACATGAAACTTGCGAAGTTCTCTTTCGAAATCTTCCAATAGATCATCGTCCCCGTATCGCAGTTCGGCTGCAGACATTGCCAACGCGAAAGAACCTGCAAGCACCAGTTTCGCTATTAATGCTTCGTACCCCTCAGCAAAATTTATTTGTTGAAACAAAAGAGCAAACATCCCAAGCAATAATGCAGTCGTCTTGAACTTGACAGGGGAGAAACGGAAATGAGTCGATAAATTCGTTTCCCCATGCACCCACCCGCCGTAAAGCGCGCCCAGAATCACCAAACCCCATTTGGCCAGCCAAGGGATCCACCCCTCGCCTCCGATAAACATCGCGGGCAAGATGGCGATGAGACCCATATATGCGGAACTGGCGGTGAGGGTGGCGCGGGCGGCTGAGGCAAAATAGTTCCCCTCCCCGTCAGGGGAGGGGCCAGGGGTGGGGTGCCACCTTCCTTTGTTATCCGGCAATTTTTTCAGTTCGGCGTTTTGGTCAAGGACAGCCCTTTGGGCTGCCACTTTTCCGGGACTTGTATCCCCGGAAAAGTACTGCGGTAAGGTAACCCCGGACTTACTACGTCCGGGGCTTCCGCCGCTGTCAAGGACACCTGTGCATAGGTGGATGAAAAAATTAAGGACGGTGATCAATGCCACAACAATAAACAGAGCCGGCGGCCCCTGCGGCGCGTACCATTCGAGGAGTGCGGCGATGGCACCCAACGTGATCCACGATTCGATGTGCCCAATCCACTTGAGCCCCAAAATTTTGTTCAAACCCAGATGCGCCCACAGCCCCCACGCCCCGGGAACCTGGGTTGTCGGCTGACGCTCCTCCAAACTTTCACCCATCGCCGCTTTCACAATCAAATCGGCGTCGATTTTGTGATGCTGATACAAAGCTTCAGGGGCACGGGCGGAAAAACCGAAATCCTTAGCTCCAAGATCTGTGACGCTGCCCCGAACGTCTGCCAATGCCCCGATCCCGGACAGATATTCCGGTGTCGCATCTGCCACGGTCACCAAGGGTGTGTCTGTCATTTCTTCAATGGGGATCAATTGACGAAGGTGCCGGGAGTGGGTCCTTTTTAGTTTGGTGGCGCTGGAGGCCACAATCACATTGGCGTAAATGCGATGCTCCTCCCATAATTTTTTTGAGGCTTTGATCGCTTCATGAGCCATGACACCGGCCGCGAGGATATTGACCACATTTTGAGCGGGGTCGTACCCTTCATATCCACGATAATCCAGAAGCCGATACCCGCCTTCCAAAACATCTTGCCTCCACTCCTTTAAAATATCTTCATCGGATTTCCCTTGATTTGCGACGTGGCTTTTTAGATGGTCCAGCAAAGTGTTGTGCTCCAACTGCAGGGTGGTGAGGCGGATGTAGGGGATATACCCATCTTTCTCATTGGTTGGCTGTGAGATTCCTTTCAGCACGTGCGGAAAAACCATTTCGAGCTCCTGTGGAAAAGCCGGATCCCAGATCTCGGTGTTGGGAATGGACAACATGATGGCTGGATCCTCGACAGATTGATGTTGAGCCCCTTCAGGCGCCGTGGTGGAACCTGAAGGGGTCCCTATAATCAACATACGCGTTCCCCAATAGGCGCCGTGATGAAGGGCGTCCATGGCTCGGCGAGCCAAAAACATCGGATAGCCAACCAGAATGGGAATCATTCTCACCCCGAAAACCGGCTCCATTTTTCCCAGTGCCGCTCCGATGGTGACAGCCGCCATCTCTTTAATTCCCAACCGAACCACCCGGCCATTGGGAGATGATCTGGGAGATTTGCTTTCGTGGCTGCTATCCAACTGATCCATCAAATCTTGATGAGGGTCTCCATTAACGGTAAAAATTTCATCGTATTTGTTCAGCATGGTGCTCAAGCCCACATCCGGAAAAATTTTGATGATCCTTTCCGCAAAGGATTTGAGAGGGCGATCTTCTGGGGAAAGATCATTGGCCGGCGTGGCTGCGATGCGAGACATTCGAGTCAAAACATCGTTCATGTATTCATGGGTGGAGACGGAGCGCCGGTTGGAGGGCGCTGGTTCAATGCGGTCCGGAACAGGCCCCGCAATTTCTTTATGCCCGATTGAAATAGGCGGCTGCCGCCGCCATTTCCAGCGCGGTCGAAGCGCCAATTCTTCGGCAGTTCCGTATTCGAACCGTGGAAAAGGATCTTCATCCGGTGTCACTCCCGCCTCTGTGGCCAATTGAGCCAATCCCGGATCTTTTGCGCGAAGCATGTGATTGTCATGTTTGCCGAGCATTTCTGGGAGTCCCCATCCTTTGTGGGTATCGGCGACAATGACCACCGGGACTCCGCCATCCGCTGGAATAGAATTCAATGTGTCAACGAGCAACTTCAAGTCATGTCCGCCTACATCCATGAATAAATTTTTTAAGTCAGTGTCGCTGTATTGGGCCAGAAAATTTTTGAGCGGGGTGACTTTTTTCGTTCCCTGCTTGTTTTGCAGTTTCTGCGCGACCCCCAACAACATGGTTCGTATGGTCGCAGCCTCATGCGCGGTCAACTTGGTGAAGAAGGTGTCCTCCAAATTTTCCAAAACCTCTTTAAACACCCCTCCATTTCGTTTTAAGAACGCGCTCTGCATTTTTCGTCCCCAACGAAGTTCAACAACATTCCATCCTTTGGCCCGGTATAAACCAAGCAAGGCCTTTCGGTGTTGACTGTCCCGATAGCCGTCCAACGACATGCGGTTGTAGTCCACAAGATGAATGACATTGCCCAGTTTGTATCGAGCAGCTTCATCCAGGATCTCCTGAAAATTTCCCTCATCGGACTCCGCATCCCCCACGATGGATATGAATCTTGGATTCTCAGCCACAGGGAATCTCTGATTTTTCAACATTCGGTGGGAAATCGCGGCTCCGACCATGGCGGCCGGGCCCAATCCCACCGATCCAGTAGGAGCGTCCATAAAATCAGGGTCCTTCATGCTTGGGTAGGACTGGAGCCCAGCATCTCCCTTTCCTGCCGCATTTGCGTCCCTCAACTTTCGCAGCGACTCTTTGTTCAAGTTTCCAATGAGATATTGAATGGCGTGATAAATAGGGCTGGCATGCGGCTTGTCTGAGACCACGTCATCGGGCCGCCGAACGAACAAATGGACCGCCATCATCAAATGAAGCGCGGAGGCCGAAGCGGCTTGGTGGCCACCGATCTTGACCGAATGTTTCCCTTCATTTGCCACAGCAATCATCTTAACCGCAATCCACAGAATTCTTTTCGCGATGGAATTCCACTTGGGTTCGTCAATTTGGGTCGTAAATGTCCCTGCAAAACTTCGGCTCCAAGCCAAGCCCCTTACCGACAAGTTCCCATGCACCCACCCGCCGTAAAGCGCGCCCAGAATCACCAAACCCCATTTGGCCAGCCAAGGGATCCACCCCTCGCCTCCGATAAACATCGCGGGCAAGATGGCGATGAGACCCATATATGCGGAACTGGCGGTGAGGGTGGCGCGGGCGGCTGAGGCAAAATAGTTCCCCTCCCCGTCAGGGGAGGGGCCAGGGGTGGGGTTCCACCTTCCTTTGTTATCCGGCAATTTTTTCAGTTCGGCGTTTTGGTCAAGGACACCTGTGAATAGGTGGATGAAAAAATTAAGGACGGTGATCAATGCCACAACAATAAACAGAGCCGGCGGCCCTTGCGGCGCGTACCACTCCAAGAGTGCGGCAATGGAACCCAACGTGATCCAAGATTCGATGTGCCCAATCCACTTGAGCCCCAAAATTTTGTTCAAACCCAGATGCGCCCACAGCCCCCACGCGCCGGGAGTTGGAACTTGGGAGTGCGGAGAGGATGTCTCCTTCTTCATCCTCTCTAAGGCCCATGTGGCTGTTTCGCGAATATCATTTGCTGGCGAATTCAGAAATGATCGTGCCAAACTAGCATCCTGTGAGAATCCAAAAATTCCTAAATGAAAAAGAGAATCTACAAATCCTACAGGGCTCCACTCATTCTGGCGCGTAAGATATTCTCTCCATGATTGGAGGGTGCTTTTATAGAAATAGGGCCATTTTTCGGGATTGGTAATTTTCCCGTAACTATATTCAATTGCGAAATCAATATTGCTACCTATGCCACCAAATAAAAAAAGATGAGAGGGGCTACGTGACTCGGTTATAATTTCAATGACCCGCCTTTGGGCGCGATGGGTTAAATAAGGGAGAACATTGCAGGCGAATGTCACGTCATATGGTTTCTTTAGATGGTCGAGATAATCGGGTTCTTCGAGGTCAATGAATATGGGATGGATCCAGGTCTTTAATTGAAGGGACATCTGATTGGACTTCAAGTACTGTTCTTTCTCATGAGCAGTTAATTCAATCTCATTGATGCGCTGCATATTTTGAGGGATGGTTGACCTGAAACTTCCGTTTTGAATTCGTTCAAGATTGGAAAATCTTTTGTCAAAGGCGTCAATTTGAATATCCCATTCCTTTATCCAATCATCAGCTGAAGAATTGACACCCATATCTCGATGACGCCTAATTAATTCCTGATGAATGATGATGGCGGCACTATAGGGCTCCTCGCCCGATGAAGCGCCCAAATGCCGCAACGTCAATGTTTTTTCATTGGAATTCGATTTCGCCGCTATTATTCTGCGAATGAATTGTCGGAAGGTTGAAACGTCAAAGCGAAAAAGTCGAGTGCCGTCTGTCGTAAATACCAGGGAGGAGGCAATGAGTGTCGCCAGGTGATTTACATCGATCGATTTTCTCGCTTTTTTCCTCTCCAAAAGGAGCGGAAGAAAGAAGGGCAAGAATTTTTCGACTACACCATTTCTTGCCTTTTCATCTCTTATTTCCATTAGAAAATTTTCTTGAATATTTTTTGGAAGACGTTGTGTCTCAAGTATTTCTGGATTCTTGGAAATCACATCCAAGGATTGAGAAATAATTATTTTCATAACCGCAGCATCATTCGTTTGTTGCCGTATTTTTCTTGTAGCTGTAAACCCTATTGAAAATAACCAGGGGCCCAAAGAAAGGTTGTTCGAATTTTTGATTCTTGGGAATAACGAAGTTGACTTCCCCAGGGCAGATATCGGTAGTGATGGATGTAGTCCTATCCTCAATAAGAATCCAATCGAAACAGCACAGATATAGACAGCAAAAAAATATGAATTGTCTGGGAAGATGCCTGTAATTTGAGAAATAATCCACGCGCTGAGTGGGGCGACCAAAGCTCGAACCGGAATAAAGCGGTCGAATGAGATGAAAATTTTCTTATCAAAGAACAATTCAGGATAATTGACTTCTAGTGAAAATTTTTCAGTCGATAAGCGCACAGCTCGTTTCGACTTTTTATGAAAAGACGCCATGGGAATTTGCCATGAATATTTGAAAAAGGATGTAATGGTTGGATCTGCGACGGTACCTCGCAAAAATGTGGCGCAGCAAATAAGCAAACCTAATAGTCGAATCTGTGCGGTTGTCCCCTGTTCAGGAGATAAAAATAGTTTTTCCCCTTCGAACAGTTTCTCAAGCGGGGTTTTCTCTTGAGTGAAGAGGCTTAAGTATTGGGTGCCTTCGCTTGTGTCAACTTTGGTGATTTTGGGAACAAAGGAAACCACGGTGTGGCCTGAGTCCGCCAGTCGTTGGGTGATGCCGGAGGAGTGGAACCCGCCAGTAACAAGAACGGAGGTACCTTGTCCTTTTAGCGCTTTAAGGAAGTTTTTAGCCATCATTTCATCGCGAATTTCGGCTTCTCTATAAAAATCCTCAAACGGAGCCAATGATGTTTCCGTTGTTTGGGCCCAAGTGCCAAGGGAAGGATTCAGTTTGTATTCCTCCCACTCTTCCTTGGTGAGCGCGAAATCCAACAACTTTCCAACCAGATAAACTCGTTTTGATTCTTGGATCAATTCTCGTTCTTGCGGGGTTTGCATTAAATGATCGAAGGTCGACTTTTCCAAGCCTGATATCTCAGAAAAAAGTTTTTCCCCATCGATTGATTCTGAAAGCAACATATATCTCAAATAAGCATTCATGGCGGGATAGGCGGTCATGTCCACACCGTTTTTAAGACTGAGCGTTCGCAAGTATTCGTAAAAATTGGCATGGCTGATGTTTCCAGATCGATAGGCCAGGGTGGTGTCGATCAAATTTTTGGTTTGTGGCGACGTCAACTTTGGGGTCAGTCGTGATAAAACAAGGGATCGTTCATGTTCGACTCGGGAGAAATCTAGAGAACCCTCCAGGTTCAGAGCCTCAATAAACGAAGCGAACATTTTGAAGGTTGAAATGGAGGTTCGCGGCTGGAAACGTTTTAGTTCTTGCGCAAATCCCCCGAGGGAGGTGTCGCCACGGCGGTAACTTTCCACGACAGCATCAAAACGCGCCAATGGGGGGTTCAATGTGTTAATTTTTTTGGATTGGATCTCGGCCCTTCGGCGGGTCCATTGCTCTTTATGAAGTTTCACCAACGGCGCGGATCTTTTGTAGGCCTCGACGTTGGAACGGTAATGTGTGAAATCATCGACTCCCAAAATTGTCGGTGAATGTCGATGCGCGGTAGAGGAAAACATGGCATGAAGCGGGCCGGCAATATTGTTTTCGCGGAGCATATAGTCCGCTGCTTCTTTGACGGTTTTTTGATCAGGGAACTGATGAAACACAGAAAGGTCTATGGGCCCAAAGCCTCCCTCAATGGCCACCCAATTAACTTTTTGTTGGCCGACCAGATTTTGAATGGCGAGGCTGATATTTTTCTGCGCTTCTCGGTTCATGTGGACGTCTTGTATGTGAATAATGGTTTGATGATTGGGATTGGGTGATTTTGGTTGGGTGATTTTTCGAAAGGTGCCGAACGGAAGCAAACTTGAGAGGAATTGTATTTCGGTCGGAGTTCCAGTAAATGGTGCAATACCGGCCGGAAATTGAGCTTTGGACAAAGAGCTCAAGCCGGGGATCGGGATTATTCCGGGGCGAGGGGTTGGGGACATCGGTAAATTGGCCAGCACCAATTCATTGTTCTGTTTCTTCACCACGTTGCCGCGTTCTTTCCAAAAATTGGTTTCCGCCGAATGCGCGAAAAGAACATTGGTGAAGCCATAAAATATCAGTGAAATCGTGGCAATGGATCGGATTAACAAGGGTTTTAAATTCATGAGAATGACCCCCATATAACCAGATCTTCATTAATTTTTTCTTAAGAACTGGTAACAAAATTGTAAAAAACTCCCCCCAGAGTTGACAGCCGAGGCGAAGTGTTTTAGGTTGCTCAAAAATTATTGGAGGTTGTATGGGTAAGACACGAATTCGAAGAAAAGGTCAAATGAAGAGCCGACGGAAGAACCGTTATTCATTGGAAGAAAGGCATCGCTTGGGCATTTCAGCCACGGCTCGTGCTGCAGCCAAACGCGAATTGAAAGCAAAAGCCGCTGTTTAAATTTAATACAAACGACATAATTGCTGTGACATACGCCAAATTCGTCTTCCCGGCAATCCTTTGGCCGGGATCCAGGTTTTGATCGTTGGTGAAAACCTGGGCCCCGGCCAGAAGATTGCCGGGGCGACGGCGTTTTGTGCACGTTTCACGCCTTTAGGTACGATTCAACTGAATCATTCTGGTTAGTCTCCAGCGATCGTAAGATTTCCGAAAAGAACACCCTGAGGAACCAGGACGCGCTCCCGCTGAATTCTTTCTTGGCTTAAAGCGCAATTCAAAAGATCCTTCTGTAAAACCCCTGAAACAGATCCACCTTTGATGGGACGGGTTCCGGTGGGCGTTATTTCATAACCGGCCCGAATTTCAGCGCTGAAAGCCCCGGTAATGGCATTGGGTTCAAACGCGGAAAAGGCCAGCAAGTGGTAAAGGGGTTTTCCATTGCTTTTGGCCGAATCGATGAGAGTTTGCAGCGGCCTGGTTCCCGCTTGAACTTCAATGTTTCCCAGCTCGCCTGTGACAGTAACACCCAAATAATCCCCATAACGTTTATCGGCCAGATAGGTTTTCAAAACGTTATTTTCGATCAGGCACACTCGGCCGAGCGGCGTTCCATAGGAGTCAAAGCGGCTTGACCCGACCGCGCGGTCAATGGTTCCATTCGACCAAAGCGTGAGG
Source organism: Elusimicrobiota bacterium (assembly GCA_022072025.1). Classification (NCBI taxonomy): domain Bacteria; kingdom Pseudomonadati; phylum Elusimicrobiota; species Elusimicrobiota bacterium. The sequence continues at coordinate 38,023 of JAJVIP010000027.1, read as the reverse complement.
CGGTCTCCTTGGGGGATTCCAGGCGCAACCACAGATTCCCCCAGTCGGTTGTCCAACATTTTGTTGTATTTGAGACGAGCGCTCGCGCGAGCGATCAAGGGATTAAAAAGTTGATCCAGCGGTTCATGGGACAAAAGAACAGGAAACTTACCTGTTTTGGGAGGTTTCGCCGCGGTGGCCTCCCGGGCGAAGAGAGCGCTTTGTGCCAGTTCCCCCTCAAGATCAAAATCTTGCAGAAAGCGCCTAGAATAGCGATTGATGTATTCGTTTTCACGGCGGTCCGATTTGGCCAAAAGAATAAATTCAGTATGAAGCAGGCTTTCTTCTTGAGTGAGGTCGAGCCCGTTGTGGTTGAGAAGTCGGGATTGGGTCGTGTCCACGAAAAACTCTGCGGCCGAGAGGCGCACCCCTTTTTCTTTTTCCACTGCCTCCCGGATCCTGTTTTCCAGATGGCTCAACGTTTCCTCGGTTAAGTGAGGATCTTTGATCTGAACTGAAGAAAGCGTTGACGGCTGATTCGGCAATTCGAAAGGGTCGTTGTTCACGAGATCGGCGGCGAAAAGAGCTTGATCCAGTTCCTGTTCCAATACCGGTAAATTGGCGGGAGCGATTTTGAAGGAAGATTGTCCCATCTTCCCTGATGGTTTCTTTTTATATATCGAAATCAGACAGGTTTCGGTTTCCACCTGTCGGCGACACTCCAGTTGATCAAGCGCCAGAAAGGATTGGAATGATTTTTTGTGGCTCCAGCGCAGTTGCCATCCGCTCAACCCTTTTTTAGAGAGGACGTCCGTTATTTTTTTGATCATGCGAGGCGCGCCTTCATTTTGAGATGCGGGCCCCCCGTTGTATTTTTAACCCATTCCTTGTGGCCTTTTCCGCACATGCCCAGCCCCGAGATCCAACGGTCGTTTCCCACCATCGTGATGGATTTGAGCAGATCTGGAACAAACCCGGTCATGATCACAGGGGAATAAACTTTTCCAGTGAGTTTTCCGTTTTTAATTTCTTCGGCCCAGAGGCCTTCCACTTGAATGCCCCACGCCTGCGGGTCTTCCATTCCGTTGGTGGCGTGGCGCAGATAGAGGCCATTTTCAACCGAGGCGATCATGTCTTGCGGGCTTTGGCGACCATTATCAAAAAAAGTGTTCGTCATGCGGGCATAGGCTTTGCGCGCAAAACTTTCTCGGCGGCCATTGGCGGACCTGATTATTTTGAGCTGATGGGAGGAAGCCATATCCGTCAGCCCTCGTTCCAGAATGCCATCTTTTATGATGTGGGTTCGCGAACTTAATTGACCTTCATCGTCAAAGAAAAATCCGCCGGCTTCTTCAATTAAGGAGGGATCGTCGAACATGTTTACGATGGGGGAGGCCACGGGTTTCCCGATATAATTTTGGCTGAGCGCGCGTTCCCGGACATAGAGATCGGTTTCCATCCCATGTCCAAAACATTCATGAGCGATGATGCCGGACCAATCGGGGTCGGTAACCACCTCATAGAGGCCCGGTTCCAACCGGTCGGCTTTGGCCAGGCGGAGCGCGTCTTGCACCAGCGTTCGAATTTCAGCGTCTGAAAGGACTGCTTTTTCATAACCCCCATTTTTGGAGACGCCGCCATGCACATCGGCCATTTTCCCCCCCTCAGAGACAAATACGACCAAGATTTTGTCCACCCGCGTGATGGTTTGAGACAGCCGTTTGGACCGGTTCACGAAAAGGTCGTGACTCACCGTGTCCCCCAAAATGGAAACGGCATTGGCCACTTGGGGATTTTGCGAAAGCGCTTTGTTCATGGTGTCTTTGGCCATATCCAGTTTTGTTTTAAGGGGCAGGGAGCCCGGCGCTTTTTCCACAGCGGAAGAAAAATCTTTTTCCAGGGAAGGACCTGGATCTAAATCAGTAATAGATTTTTTCCTATCGAGATCCTTAATTGTTTTTTGGGCCAGCGTCGTGAGGGTTTCTCGAAGGTTTTTCCATTCCCACACATTGGTGGAATATTCATAAAAGTTTTGACCGTTCCAGAGAGTGACCACCAATCCTTCCTGCGGATCTTCGGGCTCCACATTTTCCTGAACGCGATTGACCGTCAAACGAACACCTGTTTTTTTCTTATGAAGCGCGCAGGCATAGGGAACCGTTTGTTCGAGATGTTGAATCAGTTCGGAAAGTTGTTCTTTCATTTTAAATTCATCTGGTATTTCATAGCGTGGATTCTCCGCAATTGAAGAGTTTGTCATTCTGAACGTAGTGAAGAATCTCTATAGGATTATTAAATATCCCGTAGAGATCCCTCGGTCGCCACGGCGACCTCGGGATGACATTAAACTGTGATTTTCTTTGACAAAAAACAAGAAACTGTAATGTCATCATGCAGGGGAATAAAAGCCGTCCACCCCGAATGTTTGTCTCGGGAGGCCAGACTTAGTGTCCAAGACCCATCATCCGTTTCAGATCCGCCAGGCGGGGGCGCGCGATGGCGGCCGCTTTTTCCGCTCCTTGGTTCAAGATCTTGTGGAGTTCGGTGGGATCTCGCATGAATTCCTGAATCTTGATTTGAAGGGGGCTTAAGCCTTCCACCACCACCTCGGCCAAATCTTTTTTGAAATCTCCGTACCCTTTTCCCACATATTGGGACACGATGTCCTCCACTGATCGGTTCGTGAGAGAGCTATAGATGGTGAGAAGATTGGCGATGGCCGGCCGCTTTTGCTCATCATATTCAATGGTGGTTCCAGAATCCGTTACCGCTTTCTTAATTTTCTTTCGGATGAGATCCGGTGAATCGGAGAGTGAGATATAGTTGTATTCACTGGGAGCGGATTTGCTCATTTTGGAGGTGGGATCGTCCAGTCCCATCACACGGGCTCCTTTTTTCCCTATGAAGGCTTCAGGCACCACCACCCAATCGGGAGCGTTTTTTTGCAAGCGGCGCGCGATGAGCCGGGCGAGCTCCAAATGTTGTCTTTGGTCATCCCCCACCGGCACGGCGTGGGTCCCATAGAGCAAGATGTCGGCCGTCATAAGAACCGGATAGGTGAAAAGTCCAGCGGAGGTGCCTTCGCCTCGAACCGTCGATTTGTCTTTGAATTGGGTCATGCGTGTCAACTCACCATAATAGACCACACAATTGAGCAACCAGGCCAGCTCCGCATGTTCAGGCACGTCGGATTGAACAAACAGAATAGATTCGTTGGGGTTAACGCCCGCGGCCAATGTGGTGGCGGCCGTGAGTAAGATACGTTCTTGAAGAGCTTTTGGATCTTGGGGAACGGTGATGGCATGTAAATCCACGATACAGTAAATGCACGCATGGTCTTTTTGCATCGCGGCCCAATTTTTTAAGGCCCCTATGTAATTGCCGATATGAACCACACCGGAGGGTTGTATGCCTGAGAAGACTCGTTTTTTTTGCATAATAGATGAACTCGACATTAGAAAAATTCCACTGTCGATCCAAACAGGAGGATGCCATGCAGGTGTTTATTCGCGGACATGAAACAACAGTTCAGCCCCGTTGGAGAGATCATATCTATGATCGACTTTCCAAGCTGGATCGTTTTGAAGACCGCATTATCCGAATTGAATATTTTCTCACCACGAGCCGTCATCACTTAAAAGGTTCCGAAACCTGTCATGTGAAGGTTAAAGTCCCACGGAAAACCATCGATGTGAAAAAAAATGGAGAAACCATGCTTGACGCCATTGATGCCGCCGCCAAGATAGTGGAAGGTCAAATTCACAAGCTTTACAAAGACGTCAAAACGCGTCATCGACGCTCCAAAGAGAAAAGGTTGCTTAAACGCGGGATAGAAACTTTTTACACCGGTTCTTAAAGAACTTGTTGTTAAAAAGTCCCCCGGTCAAATGAACGGGGGTGTCTGGCGGTAGTTTGAGTTTAAATCGGATTTCTTTCACCAATTCTCGAAGGTGGATGAGAGCTTCATCGGCAATACGCCGCTCGTAGGATCCGGGTTTCTTTTGCGAAACGGCGAGCACTTTTTTAGCTACTCCGGCGATTTTTTTTACGGCATCAGGTCCCGTGATGTAACGGCGGACCACATGAATCTCAGGAATAATCTGATATTGCATCCGCAAAAATTCTTTTCCAATCCAGAAAGCGGACCCTTCATCCCCTAAAAGAGGGCCCAAGCCTCCCGTTCGAGCGGTTTTCCCCTTTTGAGATCGTCCAAAGGCAATGGATCCTGTTCCCGCATTGAGCACAATGCCCGGGTTTTTTCCAAAGGCGAGTTCGTGGGCCAGTTCAATATCTGAGAGAACATGAACAATGGGAGCTAAATGGCGGAATTTATTTTTCCAATGTTTTTTCTCTTGGGGGGTCCACACGCCCCGCATTCCCAAAACAAGCTTTTCAATTTTTCGGCCCGTTCCTTCCGTCCAAAAACGAATATTCGTGCCGCCAATATCAGCGAAGAGGTTCATTCCTCTCCATATATTCGGTTGATAACAGCTTCAATTTGACAGCGGCGAAAGCCAAAGGCCGTGATCCCCGTGTCTTTGGGGCGGAGAAATGATTTGTCATAGGGATCCCGCATCAGCACCACCACCAGTTTGCGGGCGGTTCTTTGGAGCAGGGCCAACAGCGCCTGCTCTTTGGGGTACAAGTGAGCATCAAAACAAAAGAAAATGGTGACGGTTGATCGACTGGCCAGGTTCGAGCAGTTCTCGATGTCCTCTTCGCTCGGGGTAATCCCATACACTTCGGTGACATGTTTTTCGGGAAGATGACCCAGAATTTCGTGAAAAAATCCAACTTCATCCTCAAAAGGCTTCTCTATCATTATTTTTTGTGAAAATGACGAAAGTTGTGGGAATACGATTCCCACATCTTGGCGGAGGGCGTTGGAAAGGGGCAGCAGTTTTTGATGGTCTTGAATGACCGTAACGGCTTCAATGGAAACCTTTTGCGCCAGTTTGGGCCCCTCTTCATGAACCGAAGGCACTCCATTAAACCGTTGGGAGCGCTTTGTTTTAAGCTTATTAATTCTATCAACACTCTCTTCTAATTCATTGATTGGTAGTAATTTTCCCTTGTAGGCCTCAAGCATTCCTTTGAAACATTTCAGCTGACTATCAAAATCATGGCAACTCAAAATTAAGTCGTGGCCCGCGGCCACTGTTTTGACTGCCGCCACCTCAATGGGGCACATTTCTTTGATGGCTCCCATTTCAAGGTCATCGCTGGAGATGATTCCTTTAAAACCCAGTTCATCTCGGAGGCAGTCGGTCATGATTCGCCTTGAAAAAGTGGCAATGTTACCGGGGTTGGGGTCCAGTTTTGGATATTTGGGGTGGGAGGACATGATGACATCCACTCCCGCTTGAATGGCCCGGATAAAGGGTTGAAGGTGCACTTCCTTCATTTCTTCCCAGGTGGAGGGGATGGTGGGCAGTTTGAGATGCGCGTCCACAGGAGCATGCCCTTTGCCAGGAAAATGTTTGGCGGTGGCGGAAACTCCCCCCGCTTGCAGGGCCTGGATATAGGCGGCGCCCATATCAGAAACCAATTTCCAATCCTCGCCAAAGGACCGGATCCCAATGTTGGGTGAGTAACTGGAGGTGAGCACGTCAAGCACGGGGGCGAAATTGACATCGGTTCCCAGCGCCCGCAATTCTTTGGCGGCAATCTGGCCGGCTTGGCGCGCATAGTCCACATTGCGGGTTTGTCCAAAAGCGAGATTGTCGGGAAAAATGGTGACGCCATCCCGGTACATGATGACGCGTCCCCCTTCGTGGTCCACACAAACCAACAGCTTCCGGCCCAAGGCCGCCTCAAGGGTGGAAATCATTTTTCGAAGTTGGTCTGGGGATTCGAAATTGATGCGATAGAAAATAACGCCCCCCGCGTGGGTGGCTTTGAAATGCTGAACAATCTCAGGCGTTATCTTTGTTCCAGGAACGCCAATAACGAGTTTTGAACCGACCAAGTCTTCAAGCGTCTGAGCCATGCCGCGGAATTTACAATATTCTTGATCCTTGCCGGATCATCGGCCTGTAGCCGGTTTGAAAAACCGGCATGGCTTTTTGGATCAACAGCGGGTGTTTGATGAGGGTCTTGAGCATGAACCACCGCAGGAAGGATCCGTTGATGAGCGGGCGCGCCATCATTCCCAAACGGAAGCGGCCGCCGTAGGCTTTTTTCCACATGTGATAATAGTCGCGCGGCGTGGCCGGTCTGGGTGAGGAAAACAATTCCGCCAGCATCGGGCCCGCGCCCAACGCCCGGCCGAGGCCCTCCCCCATGAACGGGTCTCCCACCGCGGCGGCGTCTCCCACGGCGAAAAAGGAATCGTCTTCGGAAATCCAGGCGCCGTACGGCAATGGGCCGACCGCGCGCCAGGCGCCGGCGCGTTTTGCCTGTTCCACCGATTTGCGGAAATGCGGTTGAAGCGCCAGCGATTCCTTAAAAATATTTTCAATTGAAAATGCGCTTTTCTCTTCGCGGTGGATCAGGCCGCAGACATTCATTCGGCCATCTTTGAGCACCAGGGTTCCGATGTAGCCCTGGGGATGAAAGTGCAGCGCCAGTGTGCCCGGGGCCAGGCCGGTGTTTTCAAAAAATGAACTCCAGCCGTACCACCCGCCCTGGCCCGCCAAACGGCGCGGCGAGCCATGAAGGCCCTTTCCCCCTGAAAGGCCAAAGCGGCCGGCGGCAACCACCGCGGGGCCATCCATCTGGCTCAGATTGGACACGCGCCGGCCCCATCGGACCTGCCCGCCATTTTTCATCACCGCCTCCAGCAATATTTCTTCCAGCCGGTCGCGCGCGATTCCCCAGGTTTCTTCACGGTCATGCGAGGCCGGGAATTGGGAACAAATCGTGGGTGTGGAGAGGATCACCGACGACACCTCAACCGATTCTTGACGTATCGCGGATGATACGCCCAGCCACTCCAAATGGCGTCGCGCCTCCGCATTCAAGTATCCGCCGCACACGCGTCCGCCGGGTTTGGTCCGTTCATCCAGAACCTCGACACGCAACCCGCAGCGCAGCAGCCCCAAGGCCGCGCTCAAGCCCGCCGGGCCGGCGCCGATCACGGTTGCCTTCATTTCGCGCATCCCGCCTTCTCACCGTCAACCAAGGCATGGTGCACGGGGGATTTATCTGTTCCCCCTCTGCCGATGTTGGGGAGCGGGCTGGGGTGAGGGCTTGTTTTTTCGCCGGCCAAACTGACCCTGAACCAGGGCTCTTTTTTCGCTTGAAGATAATTCAATCCAGCAGCCATCGCCCAGCTTCGCAACTCATTGGGTGTGAAGGCGCGCCGCACCGACACCGGCCCATCATGCCGGACGATTTTGTTGCCGAACAGAACCCCGGCGGCGGTGACAGCCCAATAGCCAGCGCGGTTCCTCAACAGATCGCTGATGATGAGTCCGCGCGCGCACAGCCGGTCAAAGGCTTGCAGCGCGCAAATGATTTTTTCAGTGGGAACATGATGCAAAAGCAGGGATGAAATGACGTAGTCAAATTTTTCGTTGCTATCAGTCAGGTCAAAGAAGTCAGCGCGGCGGATGGTGACGTTCGGCCAGTCGGCCGCATTCTGGGCCGCGATGCGGCTGATCTCATCCACCAAATCGATTCCCGTGATATGGACCTTGTGCCCATTTGATTTGGCCCATCGCGCCATCGCGATCGGGATTTCCGCTCCACCGGTTCCGATGTCCAGCACGCGAACCGTCTGGTTTTTGGGCCAGTGTTTCGACCACCGCTCCAAACAGCGGATGATGACGGCGGTTCCTCCAAAATATTTGTTGGTGGTTTCAAGAAAACGCAGCGTTTGGCGCATCTCGGGCAGGGACAATGTTTCGGTGTCCATGATTTCCAAAAGTTCCGCGCGGCGGCTTAAATCCATTCGATCAGCATCCCATGCGCGGAAAATCCCGCCCCGAAGGAGGCCATAAACCCAATCGCGCCCGCCTTGGGCGCCTGGCGTTTGATTTCTTCCTCCAACACGAAGAGCACGGTGGGCGAAGACATGTTTCCGAAGTTTTTAAGCGTGGTTCGCGCGGACTGGAGCCGGGCCGGCGCAAGTTGCAGGGATTTTTCCAGCGCATCGATGACTTTCTTTCCGCCGGCGTGCATGATCCAGTGGTCGATGTCGGGCGGCTCCAAGCCTGCCTGTCCCAGGAGGTGTTGCGCCACCAGGCGCACCGCCTGCCCCGCCTGCTCCGGAACGTGTTTTCCGAGCACATTTTTTAGATGGCCGCCCTCGGTTTCAAAACGCAGCGTGTCGCGCCATTGCGGAATGATTCGCGAAGAAAACGCGCGGACACGCGGCAACGGGCGCGCGCCATTTCCGGTCGCGCCCCCCGCGTCGCTGCGCATGACAAGCGCGGCCGCGCCGTCAGAGAAAATTGCGTTTGAAATGACGATGCCGATATCATCATTGGAATACATCGCGGCGGAGCAAATTTCCACGCACACCACCGCCGCGCTGGCGCCGGGGTGCGCGATGAGAAAATTATGCGCCTGCTCCATGGCGGGAAGCGCCGCGCCGCATCCCATGCCGACCAGATCAGCCAGGTGGATGTCCGAGCGCAAGTGGCAGGCTTCAACCAGATAAGCGCTCAAGCCGGGGCACACATAGCCGGTGCAGGTGGCGGCCACGAGATAATCCAGCTTGGCCGGCGACGTGCCGGCGTCGATCAACGCGGCCCCCAGCGCGCGCACGGCCAGATCCACCGCGGAGCGCTTAAACCGGTCAATTTTCAAATCCAGGTTCTGCTCGAGGGTGTCCTCCAGCCTGTCCACGGCAAAATGCCGCTTCTCAATGGATTTGTTTCGGAAGGTCTTTTTGTAAAGTTGCCGGGTTTGGTCCCGCACCTCGAATGTTTGATTGATGAAATTAAGCGTGTTTTCTTGGGTGGAGGCAAAGATTGGCACCGCGGTGCCGAGGCCTTGGAGGGTGACTCGTAACGCGGGCCGTGTTGGTTTCTCATTTATCGTCGGAGACGAAGAGGAAATCATGGACAGTAGAATACGATATTGGCTTATGAAAAGTGAGCCGGACGTTTTTTCAATCGACGACCTGAAAAAGAAGGGCCGGGCCCCGTGGGACGGGGTGCGCAACTACCAGGCGCGCAACTTCATGCGCGACCACATGTGCCTGGGCGACCTGGTCCTCTTTTATCATTCCAGCGCCCTGCCGCCGGGGGTGGCGGGCCTGGCGCGCGTGTGCCGGGAAGCCTATCCGGATTTCACCTCGTGGGACAGAAAGTCCAAATTTTTTGATCCGCGTTCGACCCCGGAGAAGCCGTTGTGGTTCATGGTGGATCTGGAGTTCGTTGAGAAATTTCCTGAATTGGTAAACCTGGAATTGTTGAAAAACAATCCCACGCTGGAAGGAATGATGGTGATCCGGAAAGGAATGCGCTTGTCGGTGCAGCCGGTTGAAGAGAAACATTTTCAAGCGATCCTGAAAATGGCGCGGTGTTAGGTTTGCGTCAACCCCAAGATTGTGAGGCGAACTTACGCCGCTGTCTTCAAGGCGCGTTCGATGGCAAGCAGGTTCTGGTCATTCAAGAGTTTGGCGATGGGCACAAGTTGATCAATCAGGATCTCGAGAACGTTCGCAGAACCTTTCCCTATATTTTTCAGCATCAAAATCTTTACTTCGTTTGATCTTTCATCATGCGGTCAATGGAGCCATTCTCTGTCATGATCCCTCTCAGATGGTTCGTTATGGGAATATTCGGGCGGTTCCTCACGGCCTTTGAATCGTTAATTTGATATCTTTCGACGCGTGACGACGCGCATTCATTACGCTCAACTTCCCACTGAGGAAAACAATTTCCATTCCAGACACATTGACCGGGTTTCGATCGGCCGCGCCCTCCAAATTGTGAACAATGAAGATGCCAAAGTGGCTCGCTCTGTTCGCGCGCGATTGCGTTCAATTGAAAAGGCCGTGCAGATGATTGTGGCCTCCCTTCAACAAGGGGGGCGCTTGTTTTTCATTGGAGCTGGCACCAGCGGGCGACTTGGAATCCTTGAAGCGGCTGAATGCCCCCCCACCTTCAACACGCCCCCGTCGATGGTTCAGGCTTTTATGGCGGGTGGGCGTTCTTCTGTTTTTCGGTCCAAAGAGGGCGCGGAAGACCGCGGGAGCGAGGGGGCCCGCATTGTCCGAAAAAATGTTCGCACCGGAGACGTGGTGGTGGGCATCGCGGCCAGCGGCGTAACCCCCTTCGTTCGAGAGGGGCTCACCGCTGCCAATGCGCAAGGGGCCAAAACAATCTTGGTGATGTGCCACTCGACGAATTTAAAAAGTCCGGCTCGTCACGTGATCGCCGTCAAAACAGGTCCTGAGGTGATAGCGGGGTCCACACGTCTCAAAGCCGCCACCGCCACGAAAATGGTTCTCAACATGTTGACAGTGGTCAGCATGGTTCAGCTGGGGAAAGTTTATGGAAACCGGATGGTGGATTTGCAACCGCGGTCGGCCAAACTTGAAAATCGAGCCACTCGGCTGATCATGGAGTTGGGAAAGGTATCTGAAAAAAGGGCCCAGCAACTCCTCGACCAATCAGGCGGAAATGCGAAGACCGCGATCGTCATGGCGAAAAAGAAAATTTCGAAACGAGAAGCGATTCGGCTTTTGACAAAGTTTCACGGCCGCCTGCATCGAGCCATCGCCCAATGAACGGAGCCTTGGCGCTCGGGCTCATGTCCGGAACTTCTGCTGATGGGGTTTCAGCGGCCTTGGGACGGTTCCAGGGGCATTCTTTTGAGTTTTTGGGAGACCTCACGGTCGACTATCCAGAAAATATTCTTCTCAAAATTCGTCAACGCGGGGCCTTGCCGGCCTCGCAGGTCTCTCTGCTGAACCGGGAGTTGGGGGAGCTTTTTGCGGCGGCCGCGCTCAAACTCCTTAAAAAAACACACACGAAACCTGAAAGCGTGGAATGCATCGGCTCCCATGGTCAAACCATTTATCACGGCCCTCAAGATGAACTGAAAAATACACTCCAGTTGGCCGATCCAGCGGTGATCGCGGAGCGAACCGGTATTCCGGTCGTTTCCAACTTTCGGCAAAGAGACATCGCGGTCGGAGGTGAAGGCGCCCCCTTGATTCCTTTTTTTGATCATTTCTTTTTTGGATCGGGACCGGTGCGGGCGCTTCTCAATATCGGAGGCATTGCCAATGTCACCATTGTGGGACGCGGCCTGGAAGGCCCGTTGGCGTTTGATACCGGCCCTGGGAATTGCTTGATGGATTTGGTTGTTCAGGAAATCACGCAAGGCAAAGAGCCCTTTGATCGGGGCGGTGCGCGCGCCAAGCATGGGACCATTGATATGGCGGTGGTGGGACGCATGTTGGAGCATCCTTACTTCAAGAAACCTCCTCCCAAATCAACCGGTCCGGAAATGTTTGATCATCGGTTCTTGATGGAATATTTGGGTGAGAAAATTAGAATCAACCCTGAAGATGCGCTTGCCACACTCAACTATTTCACTTGTCTCACCATCCAAGAAAGTTTTCGAAATCACGTGTTTAAAGATTATTCCGTTACGGAACTCATTGTTTCTGGCGGCGGCGTGCATAACAAAGTCCTCATGAAAAAAATGGAGTGTTTGTTTGCGCCCATTCCGGTCAAGTCCATCGAGTCCACGGGCTTGCCGGCTCAGGCGAAGGAACCGTTGGCGTTTGCCTTTTTTGGATTGCGGGGCTTGCATCATCAAATCAATCATTTGCCCTCAGGAACCGGAGCCAAACAAGCTCGCGTATTGGGTTCCATCACGAAGCCATGACCTGGTTTGGCGGCCCCTCTTATTTAACCATGGTGGATTATGGCGTCCTTTCGGTTTCTATCGCGGTCCTCTTTGCGATTGGTTTTTGGATGGGCCGGGAAGAAAATTCAACCCAAGCTTTTTTCTTGGGCAATCGAAAAATTCCGATGTGGGCGGCCTGCCTTTCCTTCGTGGCCACCGAAATCAGCGCGGTCACCATTATTTCGGTTCCGGCCACGGCCTATAAAGAGAATTGGCAGTACCTCCAATTTTTTATCGGATCCTTTGGATCACGCATCGCCTTGGCGTTCTTTTTTATTCCGGCCTTTTACAAGTTCAACTGCACCACCATTTACGAATTTCTCAAACACCGCTTTGGCGCCGAAACACAATATGCGGCCACCGGGTTTTTCTTCGTGACACGGTTGCTCGGGTCGGGCGTTCGGCTCACGGTGGCGGCCAAAGCGGTGTCGGTTCTTTTGGGATGGAATTTGGTTCCAACCCTTTTGGTTTTCTCCATTGCGGCGATGCTCTATATCAGTTGGGGCGGCGTGAAAGCCGTCATTTGGACAGGGGCCTGGCAGGCCTTTTTGTTTATTGTGGCCGGGAGTGCCACGTTGGTTTTTCTCTCATCCGCTATTGAGGGCGGATTTTTTGGGATTTTTAAAGCGGCGAGACTGGCTGGAAAACTCGACGTTATGAATTGGGGGCCGAATGTCTCCGATCCTCAATTTTTCAAAACGATTTTTTCCGATCCCAACATCTGGTGGTTGGCCATTCTGAACGGTTTTTTTGGATCGATGGCCGCCTATGGAACCGATCATGAGCTCATGCAACGGTTGCTGACGTTGGAGACACGTCAGAAAAGTCAAAAAACCACCTTGGCTACTCCATTGGTGGGGTTGCTTGTATTGTTGATCCACTTGGTCATTGGGGCCGGCCTATTTGTTTTTTATCAACAACATACGGGGGCTTCCTTACCGGCCAAATTGGATGATGTTTTCCCCCATTTCGCCAATTTTGAGATGCCGGCTCTTCTCCGGGGATTGGTGCTGAGCGCCGTCGTCATGGCCAGTATTGATTCTCCGTTGGGATCTTTAACCGCGTCTTTTGTGACGGACTTTTACAAGCCGCTCATTCGAAAAGGAGCCACGGATCAACATTACTTGAGAGTGGCGCGGGTGATGGTGTTGGTGTTTGGGGTGGTGTTGGGGGTGTTGGCCTATTCGTTTAGCGCCTTGTCTGGTTTTCTTTGGCTCGCATTTAAGATAGGTGGCGTGACCTTTGGATCCTTGCTGGGCGTCTTTTTGCTGGGGCTTCTCACGCAAGTTAAAAGCAACAAGGCCAATATTGTGGCGATGGTGACAATGGCGGCGATCAATGCGGTTCTGTTGTTCTTAACAGAAAAAGGAATCGTGATCGTGGGGTGGACGTGGCTGGTTTTAATTGGCACCTTCGGTACCATGGCGCTGGCGCGACTCTTGGCGCCTGTGATGGACCGGGACAATGAGCGTTAATATAAAGGAAATCGACTCCTCCCCACGCTTTACAGTGGGGAGGCCGGGAGGGGTTCCCCTCCTCACCTCTCCCCTCTACAACGGAGGAAGGAAGATTGCCCCTTTCACTATTTTTTTCGCGTCTCTTCTTCTTGTTTGTCCATTGGCTTTTTCTCAAGTTAGCCTTGGCATCGACGAATTGGAGAGAAGTCGCTTTGAACAACTCCAAGGCCGGCGCGTGGCCTTGATTACCAACCACACCGGTTTAAACCGCGAGGGAGAATCCACTGTTGATATTTTGTTCAACGCGCCGTATGTACAGTTAATCTGTGTGCTCTCCCCTGAACATGGTTTTCGAGGAACCGATGAACATGGGCAGAATGTTGGGGATGGTATTGACCCCAAAACCAAATTGCCCATTTACAGTCTTTATGGTTCCACCAATCGCCCCACGTCGCGGATGCTCCAGAATGTCGACACGCTGGTGTTCGACATTCAAGACATCGGCACTCGTTTTTATACGTACATAACAACGATGGGCATGGCTCTAGAAGAGGCGGCTAAAAGAAAGTTGCGTTTCGTTGTGTTGGACCGGCCGAACCCGATACGGGGAGACATTATCGAAGGAGATATTTTGGACCCGGATATCCGACGAATGACGGGGTATTTCCAAATTCCCGTCAGACACGGTTTGACGGTGGGTGAATTGGCCCTTTGGATGAATCAAACCCAAAACCTTCAAGCCGATTTGTGGGTGATCCCCATGAGAAATTGGAAACGGTCAGATTGGTTTGATCAGACAGGATTGGAATTTGTCCCCCCTTCCCCCAACATTCGTTCCCTCAATGCCGCGCTTCTTTATGTGGGGGTGGGTTGTTTTGAAGCCACAAATGTGGCGGTGGGACGAGGAACAGATACCCCCTTTGAAATCTTCGGAGCCCCGTGGATCAAATCGAAAGCGCTGGTGGCGTTCCTTCGGGAGAAAAATTTTCCTGGAGTATTATTTGAAACAGTGGAGTTCACCCCCACAACTGATATTTATGCAGGACAATTGTGTCAGGGGGTCCGTTTGATATTGACTGACCGCGCGCGGGTGCGGCCCTTACAGATTTTTCAGGAAACCTTTCTTTTTTTAAGAAAAGCGCATCCCCAGGAATTTAAACCCGTCTGGGAAGAAGTGCGAGTTGTGACAGGCTCCAATAAATTGAAAGACGCCGGAGAAGAACGGTTGAGTGATGAGGATCTTTTTCGACATATCGAAGAAAACTTGCGGTTTTTTCATGAGCAAATTTTTCCATTTTATCTTTACTAATATCCGTCCATATTTACTCAAATAATTCAGTTGAAAGGCCATTACCGTCTATCAACGGTGAATATTTTAGTGCCGTTATCCCGGCATGTTTTCTGGCCGTACCGATACATTGATTTACATAATGCCGGTACGTACCGACCAAGATCATTGTGGAACGGTACGGGATCCAGGTTTTCTTCATGGGGAAAACCTGGGCCCCGGCCAAAAGATTGCCGGGGCGACAGCGCCTTGTGTAGTACCTTTAGGTACGATTCAACTGAATCATTCCAGTTTCTCAGGAGGAACGTTATGAAGTTGATTGGTTTTTTAGTGATGATGCTCAGTCTTTCATGTCGGGCTTTTGCCGCCGGTCCCGAAATGGTGGTGGTGACTCCTTCCACTTTTGATTTCGGTTGGAGTCCCGATAATTCCAAAATTACGGCTGAATTTTCAATCAAGAACACGGGTGTGGAGGTTATTCCCATCACCGGCGTACAAACCACTTGCGGTTGCACGGCTTCTCAATTCACTCCTGGAAATCTCGCGTCCAATGAAGAAACCAAGGTCAGTCTCACCTTCAATACGCGCGGTTATTTGGGAACGGCGTTCAATAAATCCGCCAAGGTCAAAACCGCTGAAGGGGCCGCTGAATATTCCGTTCAGTTGAAGGGATTTGTGGGCGATCCGCAGTCCCCCGTGGTTCCCGACAATGAAGGAGTGGTTGGATTTGAGCCTCGCGCCAAAGAAAAGAAAAAGGTGCTCAATATTTCAAACAAATCCCTTAAAGATATGACTTTGAATATTGTTCAGATGCCGGCCTCATGGGCCAACGTCAAATTGGCCACAAAAAACGTTAAAGCGGGAGCTTCTGTCCCCTTGGAAGTTTCATTGGAAGGGTCCAACGAAGAAACCAGAGATACCTCCCTCACCTTGGAAGCCGTCAATGAGGAGGGGGCTCATCGTCTGACTATTGCCATTCGCACAGGAACGCCTCCTCCTCCCACCAAGCGTTCGTCCACCTCAGGCGCCCCGGTTCCAACGTCGGTCCCGGCGCCCACTCCAAAATAATTTGAATATCCGTCCCTTTTGTTTTGAAGCGATTCTGTTAATTGGAATTTCAATTCCTTTTGGTGTCTTGCGCCAATTTCTACCACAGGGCCTTTCGTGGTTAGGTCGTTGGCCCACTTCATCAACCACGGCTGAAGAGGCTTATAAAATGATGGCCCGTCCCAACGATCCCGGTTTTATTTCTTTGGCGGATGTAATTGAGATCGAAAAAAATAACACGGCGCTCTTGTTGGACGCGCGTTCAAAAGAAGAGTTCGCAGCGGGCCGAATTCCTGGTTCTAAAAATCTCCCTTTTTATGAGATGGACACCAAACAAGCAGAAGCCTTGGCGGGGGTGGATATGAATGATCCGCTCATCATTTATTGCGAAGGGGTGGGGTGCGAGCTCAGTTTCTTTTTGGGACGTGAACTCGCTGCTCAGGGATATACAAACATTCGGATTTTTTATGGCGGTTATCCCGAGTGGCAGCAAGCGGGGCTTCCCATTGAAAAATAAATTCTTTTTTGTTCTGCGGGTTGCATTGGGACTCGTGTTTGTTGGGGCCAGTCTCTATAAAATTTCTTCCCCCGGTTCCTTCGCTCATCAAATTTATAATTTCAAAATGCTGCCTGTTTGGGCCATCAATCCTGTGGCGATTGTATTGCCATGGCTTCAACTTTTCTGCGGGTTGGCTTTGGTTTTCAATAGATGGACCCGCGGTGCCAGCTTATTGATTGTGCTCATGCTTTTGACCTTTCAGGTGGCGTTGGCCTCGGCTTTGATGCGCGGTCTTAATATCTCCTGTGGTTGTTTTAAAAGTGGCGGAGACGCCGCCACCTGGTGGACTTTTGGTCGAGATTCCCTGCTTTTATTGGCTGGTGTGATTCAACTTATCAAGAGTCGATGAGATTTGACGATTTCTCAAAAGATGTTCAACGTCTTTTGTTGAGCCACTGGAGCGCCGCTGAGATCAATGACCGTTTGATCGACCCCGAATATTTCTTTGATCAGGTGGTCATCCCGAGATTGGATTATTTACGTCGGCAGGGTGAAGAGGCTCCTCGCCTCAGGATTTATCATACGCCTAACGGCGATCTGAACGTCGTAGTTCACCCTCAATAACTTTACCCAGGCGTTCGATGCCGATGCGGATCATGTCATCGGTGCAGTTGGTGAAGTTGAGGCGCATGGTATTCTCCCCGCCCCCATTGGCAAAAAAGACGCTTCCGTCAACAAAAGCCACTCCTTCCTTAATCGCTTTCTTAAACAGGTCAGAGGCCCGAATATGTTTGGGAAGCGTACACCAAAAGAACATACCCCCTTCGGGTTCAACGAAGGTGACTTCAGGTGGAAAATGACGATGGATCGCTTCTGACATCACCCCAGCGCGGTGGGCATAATCTTTGATGATAAGGGGGATATGTTCTTCCAAATACCCCCGTTTGCAGTAATGGTAGGCGGCATATTGAATGAGGGTATTGGTTTGAAGATCTGTCGGTTGTTTCGCAAGAACCAAATGGTTGATGATGGATTGATCCGCCACCACATAGCCAAGTCGAATTCCTGGCGAAAGCAATTTCGAGAAGGTGGACATGTAAACCACCCCTTTTCCTTTGGCGAGTTCATAAATAGAAGGGAGCGGTTTTCCTTTGTATCTCAACAAACCATAGGGATCATCTTCAAGAATAGGAATATGGCGTTTGTGGGCGATTTTGATGAGGGCCTTTCTTCGTTCGAGACTCATGGTACTTCCCGCGGGGTTTTGAAAGGTCGGAACCACGTAAATAAACCGAACCTGAGGATGCCGTTTCAAAGCCCTTTCCAATTCTTCGGGGCGCATTCCCTCCGAGTCCATTGGAACAGTCACATATTTACATTCGAAGGTGTTAAAGGATTGGATGGCCCCCAAATAGGTTGGGTTTTCAACCAGGACAGAGTTTCCTGGATTGAGAAAAATTTTCCCCAAAAGTTCCAGCGCTTGTTGTGAACCGTGGGTGAGCAGCATTTGCTCGGGTTGGGTGTGAATCCCTTGTTTTTGGATCCAGTTGCACAGAAGTTGTTTAAGGGGAGCGAGCCCCTCTGTGACCATGTATTGAAGGGCTTTGGTTCCATCTTGGCGCAGAGCTTCGATAATCGCCTTCTCAAATTTTTTCAAAGGGAAAGTGGATGGGGCCGGAAGTCCCCCCGCAAAAGAAATGATTCCTGGCTTCGAAGAGATTTTCAGGATTTCGCGGATGATCGACGCGCGCATGCGTTTGGTTCGGCGGGCGAACCTATATTTCTGATGTTTCATAGGCCGCGGATGATATGAAAAATACGGACTTTATTTTGAGTTCATCACGAGGCGAATCACGTCACCTCGATCCGAAATTTTGTCCACTTTGTGTCGAATATCAACGGCGGGAATGTTGGTGGCGTCAGAGATGGAATTTGTAGCGGCCGACCTTCGATCCTCCGCCAAGGGAGACTTTGTGCTCGATGTGTACATTTCGAGTGTGATGGGTGAATTCGAGTTCTCTCGAATAACATCGATGGCACGGTCCCACATGCCTCTCATGGCGGGCTTAAAATCAGCGGCATCATCTTGAAAAAGTTTTTTATTCGCGAACTCAATCACCAATTTTCCCTTCTGTTTGTACATGAGCGCGTCCAATTGAAAGGGTTCCCCAGGGAAAGTGGCGGCATTTTCATGCTCATCAAAGGTGATGAATTGATAGGAGTACAACGTTCCAACCGTGATGTATTGCCCGCGTTCATTTAATCCATTCCATTCAATACTCTTGGGGGGCAGGCCTTTCCCTTTGATGGTTTTTATTTTTTCTCCATTTTCGTCCGATACTTGAAACTCCCAACGTTTTGAAACCACCTTTGACAGGCCAGGATAAAACGTCACCAAGGGCGGTTCTGGTATCAGCGGCATCCAAGGGTGAAGGACCTGATTGGTGTTGAGTTGTCCGTAATTCTCGAAATCTTCTTTGCTGGGTATCGGTTTGGCTTCTTGAAGCACTTTATCGGTTTGTGCGGTTCCACTTTCGACGATTTCTTTGATCTCCAATTCGATAGATGGTGGCGGTTTTTGAATGTCCAACTGTTCCTTGACTTCTCCCTTCACTGTTTCGGACAAGGGTTGGGATCCCATTTCTTCGGCATGCATAGAGGGGATGAAGGCAGAGAAAACAAGGAAAAAAAACAAGTGCGTCCCCGCGATCAGTTTTCTGGGTTGAAGACCTTTTAAAAGTTGTGTTGTTAAACAGTTCATAACTAGACTCCTTTAAAGACAAAAGTAATCATGCCTTCTTGAACCAGATTGGTTTTGTCAGCAGGCAATTTACTGAAAACCCATTTCTGAAGCGCGGCGACCACTTTTTGGTCGAACGAAGGGCTTCCAGAAGAAATTTCAACAATGATTCCATCAAGAACTTTTCCACTCCAGTCCACGCGGAATCTCAATCCCACGCGACAGTCAATTTCATAAGCGGCCAAAGTTTTTGAAACAATCGGCCGATTGGCCAAGGCTCCCGAAATATTAAATCCAGAATTATAAGGAGCATTTTTGGTGGTCGAAATGGATTCTACGGGAACAGTGTTTCTCGGAAGCGACCTTACTCCGGTTCCGCTTCCCACGCCAAATCCGCTACCTCCCCCATACGTTCGCCCTCCTGTTCCAGAACCTGATCCGCTTCCGACTCCATTGCCAGTTCCATTTCCAAATCCGCTTCCCCCGCTTCCGCCACTTCCAGAAATGCCGCTACCGGCGTTTGATAAACCTGCGGGACCGCTTCCCGATCCCATGGCCAGAGAGGCGCCCGAAGACGTTCCACTTTTTGAGCCAGAGGGCAATCCTGAAAATCCACCGCTGGTGGCCGCGCCCTTTGAAGCCAAAGTTTTTGATTGCAGGGCGGGGCCGGCGCCGGGCCCGCCATCAAGGGACTTGACATTGGGCGTGGTTTGAGCCCCCACATTCACGGCGATGGCGTTGACATTCACGAGTTCCTGGTTGGATTTGGAAGACACGATTTTAAAAGGAACATCTTTCTTCGCAATTTTAAAAGTGTTTTCTTTAAGATTGGGTTCGGCATTTTTAAAATTTCCGTCTGAGGGTTTTACTTGGACTTCTTGAATTTGTCCTTTGGCCACTTCCAAAGCGTCTTTTTTCTGATGGAGTCCCTCAAATCCTTTTTTGTCTGCAAAAGGTTTGTTGGTCAGGACGTCGGTTTTTGTCCAAGTTTGATTGGGAGGTTGAATGGTTTGGGTTTGAGTGCCCATGGCCAGATCACTTTTTTTCTCTGCCGCGCCCTTTCCTTGGATCATGGATTTCATGCGTGCCAAGAGACCCTGGGCTTTGGGCGCTGACCCTCCGGCTGGCGCGTCGAAACTCGGAATGTCGGAGCGAAAATCCACATTGACCAGCATGTCTCCCAAGTCTCCACCCGGCTGGTTTTGAAGAGAAAGCATTCCCCCTTTCCATAAGAGAAGAAGAGAATGGACCGACAGAGCAAAAATGAAACAAGCGATATCTCGTTTTGAGAAGTCAAATTGAAAACCAAATGCAGGTCCGACGTAATTGCTCATTGGTTGGGTTCCAGTTTGTCAGTCCGTTGTTGGGTGGCAATGGCCACAGCTCTGTTTCCCACGTAACGGTTAACCGTTCGCAAGAAGTTTTCAACATTTCCATAGGGTAAATTTTTGTCGGCGCGAACAATAACCACCACGTCATTTTTCCGGCCTTTTAATCTCTGCGTAAGTGCTGTGGGAAGGTCCTTGAATTCAATGATATCGGTATCAATTGATATTCCCCCATCGGCTCCCAAACTCACCGTTATATTTTGGTCTTTGGTTTCTTTGGTCATGGCTTCCGGCAGTTCGACCGGAAGGTTGGGCAAATTGATGATGGGGCTCATAAGCAAGAGAATCACCAGCAACACAAGCGTCACATCAATAACGGGAATAATGTTGACTCCCGAAATGGCTTCTTCGTTGACATTGACTCTTTTCATCAGGCGCCTTCTTCCCTTCTGGGTACCAAGGAGAGGCTCACGGCTCCGCTTTGTTTGACCAGGTCCAAAATCCGCACAACATTTTGATACTTTACCTCCGGCTGGGATGAGATCAGGACTGTTTTGTCGCGTTTGGAACTCAAATTCCTCTGAAGCACACGAAATAATTCATATTCGGTTCCAATCGATTGATTGTTCACTGTGAAACCATCAACAGAAATATCGACGAAAATGGGTTTTTCCGAGATGGTGGGTTTTGATCGAGTGGCAACCGCCTGAGCCGACTGAACTTGAATCATGGACTGCATGGCCATGGGAGATAACAACATCAGCATAATGAGAAGGACGAGCGTCACGTCCGCCAGAGGGACGACGTTCACTTCATTCAGTTCAGCTTCTTCAGATTGATTAGCGGAATTTTGCACGGATCTCGCTTGGTTTCGGCTGGGCCGGCTTGTCTCCAGCGTCCTCCCCTCCATAGATAAGAATGATGAGCTCATGGGCAAAGTTGTTCATACGGACTCCAATCGCTCTCATTTTAATTGTGAAATAGTTGTAGAACAGAGCGGACGGAACGGCGACCACAATTCCTGCCGCCGTCGCCACCAAGGCTTCTGAAATACCCGCGGCCACAATGTTTGCACCGCCTGATCCGGACCTTCCTAGGTCATTGAAGGCTTGCATGATACCGGTCACCGTTCCCAAAAGACCGACGAGAGGAGAAATAAAAGAGAGGGTTGAAAATATGCCCAGGCGGCTTCTTAGTTTTTCCAATTGGTTTTCTTTGGCGATTTGAACCAAGTCTTCGTTGTCCGCGCGGGATAAATGCGTTGAGCTAATGGCAATCAAGAAAACTTGAGCATATACATTTTTGCTGGCAGCGCACATGGTACGAGCATCGTGCAGTCGACCTGACGATACGTTGGTTTTAATTTTTTGCCAAAAATCGTCGCTCCAACCGGAATAAGACATATAAAACCACAAGCGTTCCACAAGAAAGGTCAACATCAGGATTGAAAAAAACAGCAAGGTGCTGATGATGGCCGGGTTAACTTTCAAAATCCCCATGAATCCCAATTCTTTTAACATGTCATTTCCTCCATTCCAACTTCACTATTTAATCTCGGATCGGAGCGCTTTGGCCCGGTCGAGCGCGGCTTGCTTCCAGTCAGGGTTTGAACTGTTGGAAGCGATATCTTCGTAAACCGATATGGATTCCTCCAATTTCCCCATTTCTTGATACAGTTCTCCTAGATTAACCAACCCTGCCAAACGAACTTCATTGGACTTGGGGGTTTTTGAACGCAACTTTTCATAAACTTTTATTTCTTCATGGGGCAGTTTCATCAATCGATACACCCGTCCCAATGAAACGAAGGCGTCAAAAGCTTCTTCTGCGGAATCGGGAATGGATTTATAGTTGTTCACGGCCGTTTCATATTTCTTTATTTCTTCATTCAAAGCGCCCATTTCAAGGAAAATTTTATTTTGTTGCGGATCGTTTGGATATCGTTCAAGAAACCGTTCATGGGACCCGAGGGCTTGGGCGGGTTGTCCCAGTTTTTTGTAGCAGAGCGGAATGTTGATCAGCGCGTCTCTGGCCAGGCTGCCATTGGGGTCGGCTTCTAACGTGTCATTAAAAGCAATGACGGCCTCGCGGTAATTTTGAGTCTGGAAATGGCTGACGCCCAAACGAAAGAGTGCTTGAATTCGGTTCGGGTGATCGGGAAAGTTCAGAATGAAATTTTTATAGGCCGTGACGGCGTTGGGGTATTCCTCCAACGTAAAGTGTGATTCGGCCATGTAATAATAGGCCTGCCCCACTTGTTGAGCGTCAGGAAAATCACCCACCAATTTTCTGAAGAATTCCAAGGCTTGTTTGTATTGTTTGTTGTTGAAAGCGTCTGCTCCGGATTGCCAATAAATATCGGCTGTTAACTTGCTCTTGGGGAATTTGTCGGTCAGGAGCCCCATATCCCCTTTGCCTTTGGCATCGCGATAATGCGCCATTTGCAAAAGCTCCAATACATCTTTGGATTTGGGATCTTTTGGATAGTTGTTGAGGAATTCTTCCAGTCGTTTTGTGGCCAAATCAAATTGACCTTGATTGTAATAGCACTGGGCGATTTGAATACGCGCGTCTTTAACATTTTCCGACTGAGGATATTTGTCGATTAGCAGTTGAAATTGTTTTGCGGCTTCATCGTATTTCCCAAGGCCAAATTGTGTTTTGGCGATTTCATAGAGAGCTTTGGGTGCGAGCGCATGAGTCGGATAATTATTCGCCAATTTTTCCCATCGTGCAATTGCTTCGGTATAGTATTCCAGGCGGTAAAAACTAACTCCTCCCTGGAACAAGGCATCAGGAACCATTGGATCGTCTGGGTATCGGTTGATAAATTCATCAAAGTATCCCATCGCTTTTTCATATTTTTTTTGCGTAAAGAGAACTTGGGCGGTGTCCATGAGAACCGACCGTTTAACTTCTCCGCTTTTTGTTGTTTCGGCCATTGCGAGGGCCCGCTCGTGCGCCACCGCCGCCTCATCATATTGACCTTGTTTTGCCAAAGAGGCCGCCACTCCGAGCATGGCGTTGGCCAATTTGGGAGTGTCTTTGTAATTGTCCACGATCAATTGATATGTCCGTTGAGCCGCTTCGTATTGTTCAAGCGCATAATATGATTCGGCCACCCAGAGGTAACTTTCCGCTTGCCAACGGCTGGGGCTTACCGAAGCGATTTTAAGTTGGGAATTGAGGGAGGTGACAATTTCCGCCAATTGTTTATTTTGAAAATAAGAAGTGCCCATCAGATACAAGGCCTTTTCTGCATGGACGGATTTTCCGAACTGATCCAAAACAATTTGGTATTCGGCATTTGCTTCGATATATTTTTTAATCCTTTGAAGGCAAATTCCTTTGATGAGTCGAGTTTTAGCGGCCAATTCCCCCCAGGGATATTCTTTGAGAAATTTTTCAGCGCGTGCGATGGCGGTGTCGTCTTGTTTCTGTTGAGCTTGGCACCAGATAATTTTGTATTGGGCATCCATTCGAAGGTCACTGTTTTCAGCAATTTGACTAAAGAAAGAAATGGCCTTCCCATATTCTTCCTGACGAAGAGCCATCTCTCCTAACATATAGATGGAATGGGGAAGATTGACATCATCTTCAAAAGTTCGAGTGAGCTCTTCCCATTTGAGCCCCGCTTCTTGAAAACGGCCCAAATGAAATTGAATGCAGGCCATTCGGTGGAGCGCG
The DNA here is from genome assembly GCA_022072025.1 of Elusimicrobiota bacterium. Taxonomy (NCBI): domain Bacteria; kingdom Pseudomonadati; phylum Elusimicrobiota; species Elusimicrobiota bacterium. The sequence goes on along the minus strand of JAJVIP010000027.1, from coordinate 14,184 downwards.
TAGGGGCGAAGCGGACTGGATTGGAATTTGTCGTACACTTTTCGAAAACTGTCATACGCCAGGTTTAGTTCGTTGACCTTGTAGTAGGCTTCAGCCATTTGAAGTTGAGCCTTGTCGGCCCAAAATCCATTGGGGTCCTCTTCGTAAACATCCTTAAACATTTGGGAAGCGGCGATGGTTTGGTCCAGCAATCTCAATACGACTCCATGATAATAACGTGAACCCAAGTCATCTTTGATGAGTGAGAAAGTGGCCAAGGCATCTTGGAGGCGATTTCTCTGCATATACAGCAACCCCAAAGGAACCACTGCGGCTGGGTTCGATTTGTATTTGGGGTAGGATTGAAGCAGTTCAACCAGCATGTTTTCTGCTTTTTCGTAGCTGCTGAGCGCAATGAGCGAAAGAGCCCATCCAAGTAAGGCTTCTGAACGGAGCGCTTTCGGTGCTTTGTTTTTGACCACCATGAAATGATCAATGGCATTCAGATACTTTTTCATGTTGAACTCACAGTGACCAAGTCTTAGTTCAGCATTGAGGGCCTCATAGGTGCCCCCATATTTTTTAATTAAGAGCGAATATTCTTCAGCCGCTTCCGGAAATTTTCGGAGTCCGAATTTAATTTCTCCCAAGGCCAATCGAGCTTGGGGAGCCAAACGATGGCTGGGGTAGACCTTTAAGAAATCTTCAAATTCTTGAGCGGCGGAATCCAGCCGGCGGTTTTGGTGGGCCAAAGAGGCAAGTTTAAATTGTTGAAGCGGATCTTGTGAAACGGCGAAAGACGGGGATATAAGAAATCCCACGAGGCTCAACGAGCCTATGATCCGAGCTGTTTGATGCATGGTGCGATCCCCTCTTCTATTTGCGACATACTCACCGTCTCTTCTTGACGGAGTCTGAAATTTTATTGAGCCACTGGTTCTGCTGAAGCTGGAGTTTCTTCTGGGTCTTGAGCCGTCAGCTCAGTTTCTTTTGCGCCATTTAATTGCAGGCTCATGTCAATGACTTCTTTTTTCTCGTGATCCGGTAGCGCCAATTTTAAGTCACCCTTGTTTTCCCAGGTTTTGCCATTTTTGTAGGTGATTGAGAATTTATAGCTGTATTGCCCATCGGTCAAGGGTTCGCCAATCTCGTTTTTTGCGTCCCAAACAATATCTTCGGGTGGTCTCAGGTCTCCTTGCAATTTTCGAACCTCTTTTCCATCTGGGTTGTTGATTGACATGACCCAATGCGCCACAGATTGCGACGGGATATTGGTTTTGAAGACCACTTGGTTTTCAAAACCACTCAATGGATAAATCGCGCGGCCTTCTTTCAAGGGAGGTTCAACTTCGGTCATATAAATATTGTGCCAAGCCCAAGTGAAGGAGACTTTGTTGAAAGCTCCAATATCGGTGCTGCTGAAGGCATAATCAATTTGAAAGTCTTTAAGTTTTGCTCCACAGCCCAAAGTATAAGCACGGTTGGCGTTATAGCCAGTGCGAATATTAAAAAAACGGTTTGCAGCCCATTCCGCGCCCGCGGCAAAAAGGTTGGACTGCCCGGAAGTTTTTATGAGATCAGCGGTCAGAGTTAACCGTCTCTGAAATACTTCGGAGGCAACACCCAAACGGGTGATCGGACGAAAAACATCATTGGTGCTTCGAAGCTTAATTTCAGGGGCATTCAAATTTGCGAAAGTGGCTCCAATATTGATGATGCGGTTGGGTTTGTAGAGAAGACCCAAATCCAATCCCAAGGTGCTGTCTGAAAAACCGGCAATTTTCTGTTGAATAAATTTGGCGTTCACACCGGTCGATAAATTTTGACTAAGTTTTCTTGCGTAAGAACCGAAAATAGCGTTGTTGTTGAGTTCGCCATTGCTGTCTGTCACGTTGTTAAATTTATCTCGAACTTGAAACCCATCAGAAAGGAGCATGGCATCAGACAACGCAAACGTTCCCCATTTGTCTCCCATGGGGTTGGCGGTGGCGAGGTAGTTGTAGCTGGTATCAATGAACAAGGGAGCGTGCATCAACATGAGTTGGTGTTCGTCCAAATAGGCCAAGCCGGCCGGATTATAATAAGGAGCTGAGGCATCATCAGAGAGGGCGGTAAAGGCGCCTCCCATAGCCAATGACCTTGCTCCGGCTCCCACATTAAAAAGGTCAGAGGCTTCTCCGAAAGTGGCGGCGGCTTGAACCGACGGGTTCAAAATTCCGACCAACATCGTTAGAATCGCACTGATTTTAGAAGTTGTTTTTAAAGTGTCGGTGCACATTTTAATCCCCTTATTTGACGACCAAAACCTTCGTTTTCATGACTTGTCCAGAACCCCCAACTTTGACTGTCACGATATATCCTCCATTTGCAACAGTTCTGCCATCGTCATTGGTTCCAAACCAGAAAACGCGGTTGTCTTCTTTGGCTTGTCCCCCCTCCTCACCGGCATTGACGTCTTTATGCCAAACCTTTTGGCCAAAGAGATCATAGATGTTGATTTCCACACTGGAGGCGGTTTGAAGCGGATATTGGATGGTGAGATAGTTCTCACCCTCCGGGCCCTTGGGATTGAAGGGGCTTGGATATCCGCTGATGCTGCTGCTGAGAACATAGGTGGTTACTTCGGCAAAGTTCGGCGCGCCATTGATGGAAACTTCACTGATGGGGTTCGAACAGGCTGCGTCGTAGCACACTTCCGAATACCATTCGACGGCGTATTTTCGGGTTTCGGTAAAACCGATGATGCCCGTGTCGGCATCGTAGATTTGCCACGCACCGTTGTCCAAGCGATAATAGGTTCGCAGAGTTCCACCGGAGCCAGGCGTGGTATTGATATCAAGAGCGAGGCGGGAATTGACGGGAATTCGGTTCTCGCCAAGCCCCAGCGCTTTTGAGGGTCTTCGTTTCAATCCTTTCACGTCGATCGTGATCAATTTGGAATGGCCGTTGGGCCGATCTCCGTCGGAAATAAGAAGTTCAACATTCCCATTCGTGTCTATAGAAGTTCGCAAGGAAACAACCAGTTCGCCTTGGCTGTTCACATTGGCTGAGAAATTTCCTTCTTGACCGTTGATAAACAATTGACCTGGAAAATCAATTGAATTGATGCCGAACACCAACCTCTGACCGGGGATCACATTTCCAAAGGTGTCAAGGGCGCGCACTGTAAAGTCTCTGGTTTCGTTGGATCGCATCGAGAAGTTGGCAATGCCATCCACATTCGCCAAAGAGCCAGGGTGCACGTTAATGGTTCCTTGAGAAGAAAATGTGGCTTGAGTGGGTGGGCTTTGGCTGAGAGCAGAAGTCGAATCGGTCATCCGAAGGAAAATGGCTTCCGCCACATTGTACACACAGGCCACTGTTCCCACGCCGTTGACAATGTTGACGGTTCCAGGAACAAAAGTTCCCGTGACCGGCAGTCCGGTGACAGCGGAATAGGCTGCCAACGTGTTGGTGCGGTTTAAGGTTTTGTTTTCCGCGCCGGTGTCTTGATCGATGGCTTTGATGTTGACGTTAAACGGAACATTCACATCGGCATCGGTTGGCGTTTCAAAAACGTAGCGCACCTGACGCGAGATAAAGTTGATGACAGAACTGGTTCCCGAATTGCCATTTGCATCTTGAACGCGGATAACGATATTTTCTGGGATCGAATAACTTTGATCGTTGATGCCCACCGTTCCATTGACCAATTGAGAACTCACAACGCCCAACGATCCAGTCGCGGTCGATCCGTTTGTGTGCAGTGGCTCCAAGGTGATGGATTGATTGGCATTGGTCACAGGCAGGTTCGTGTTGGAATCATACAGCGTGACATTCATGGTAAATTGAGTGGGGGGTCCGGCAAACTCCTGAGCTGGTATTCCATCTACCCGATAATAGAGACCTCCGACATTGAGAAGGACGGATTGCGCACCAATGTTGGAGTTGCTGGAATCGCGAACGGTGAGGGTCACATTCCCAGGGTTATCCAGTCGAATAAAGGAGGCGCTTTCCCCGTTGACGAGGGGCGCATCTTGATTGACTGGATTATTAGCACCGATAGAAGCTGGGAGATCGTTGGATTCCAAGTGAATGGTTCCTCCATCAAAGCTCTGAGCGACGTTCCAATATTGATCCACTCCACGAATTTGGACCAAGAAAGGGACTCCTTTTTGTCGGGCTGCTGTGATCCCTGTTTTTCCGGTCGCAGAAGGCACCCCTGGAACATGGGTTTCTCCAGGGGCGATCAACAAAAGTTTTTTATACCCATCCGAAACAATATTCACGTTGTTGCTGTTCTGGGAAGGGATTGCGAAATTGGGATCTCCATTGGCGGCGTTTTCTGAAGCTCGAATGAGGACGGATTCCGCTTTGGTGTAGCTCTGGGCAAACGTGGCTACACCTTGCGATAAATTGGCACCTGTGACGGTGTAATTCCCATCCGTTGTCGCATTCACGGCTGAAATGACTTCCACGTCAATCGCGTGGTCGTGGTTTTTGATCAGGGTGTTTGTGTTTTGTTCCAGGAGTTCAACCATGACCTGGAAATTGGCGGGAGGGCCCGCTATGACCGACACGCTGGGAACAGTAATGCGATATTTGAGACCACTTGGCGTGACATCGATTGGATCAGAGAAAGCCAATCGTTCAAAACCGTCTGTTAAGCGAATTTTGATATTTTCCACATAGGCATAACTGAGATCGGTTATGGTAACAACGCCATTGGTCATGACATATTCCCGGGGGGTTCCATCGGGGTTAAAGGCGCCCGACGCCGGACCGCCGGAGACCAGGTCGGCGCTGAGATAGACAGATTGGTTGTAACCAGCAACAGGAACCCCATTCTCTTCCAGTCGAATGGTGACGGCCGGGAAGGCTTGGCCGGCCACCGCGCTGACGGGTGTTTGGAAAACATAGATCGGGCCTGGGTTCACCTGAACATCCACACTTTGGCCTGTTTTGGTCAAGTTGGCGTCATCTCGAACCGATAATGTCACCAATCCTTGTTCTCCTACAATTGCTTGTCTTGTCGTGGTTCCATTTATAAAGGGGCGTGGCGTGGCTCCACCGTTGTTGTTGGGAGGATTGAACATTACGGAAGTAATACTGGCAGAGAGACTGGTGTCTCCCCCATTAAAGTTCACCACGTTCCAAAAATCATCCACGGCATTTATCGTCAAGGTGAAAGGTGTGGCCACTTTTTGTTCTGAAATGGTTCCTGATTTTCCATTGGATTGGTCTGGGTTGTTCGATTCACCCGGAGCCAAAATTTGAAGTTTTCGATAGGTTCCTACTTGTCCTTGAATGTTAGAAACCGAAGTCGAAACGGTGAGATTGTTGACGTCTCGCAATGTGATGGTATGCGAAGTCGCATTTTTCAAGATCAGGGTGGTTGCATACTCACCATGGCCGTCCACATTGGCCAAGTCACCTTGGGCAGATCCGAATTGGACCAGATGATTACTGGAGAGGAGAACGGTTCCCGCGGTATCCAATGGATTGTAATAGAGGTCGCACGCGATGGCCCGGGCAATACTCACAAGTCCCACTGAAATCGGGGTTGGAGACCCCGTTTTTCCTGTGGCCGTTCCTTGCACCAGGGACTCCCCAGGTAGGAGTAGCAACAAGCGTTGGTACCCTTGAGAGTTGACTTGAACCGCAAAATTGGGGCTTTGTGAAAAAACACTGCCATAGGACATTTGTATGCGAGCACTGGCGGTTGAGGCAAACATCGTCAGATCTGTGGTTACAACTCCATTTCCCAACGTTACCGTTATGGGGGTCATGGTTCCAGCCCCGGTGTTGGGAGAGAGGGTAATGGCTTGGTTAAAGTTCAAAACGGTGTTGTTGTATTGATCTTCCGCTCGAATAGTCACGCTGAAGGGAACACCCGCCTCTTTACTCCCCAAAGCGTTCAGCGTCATTCTAAAGTGATCAAGCGGACCATGACTGATGGGCACTGAAACAGATTGAGTAATCCAGGGCGCCCCTTCTTGATAGAGCGTTACATTTGTTCCGCTGGCCAGTGTGACCGTGAAGCTTTTTTGTCCCCCCTGCATGGCTGAGGGCAATGTCCCACTTACAAAACTATTGGCCAGGGAAGGGGTGAGAGTGAAATTGACCGTTGGGAAAGGGCCATTGATGACGGGATTGAAATACTGATCGGTGGCGTAAGCCACCATGTTAAATTGAATGCCCGCTTGTTGGGAGAGAGGAGTGCCAGTTTTTCCGTCCACTTCCGTATCAATGCCGGGTCGGAGTGTCTCTCCTGGAGCGAGAATGACGAGTTTGTTAAATATTTCCGGATTCACCGTCATGGTTGATGAAAAGAAAGTCCCCAATGAAACCGTTCCCGAAAACTGGGGAGCAGAAATGAGGGGCGACGCCGAAGGTCCCGCGGTGCGGAATTTTATGCGGAAAGATTTGTCGAAAGAGGGATCATTGCTGAAAGAAAATTCACCGTTATTGGGAAATTGATAGGTGGGGCCGCCCAAGGTCATGTGTCGGGCTTCAACGAAATGGTTGGCGGTGTTGGTAAGTTGCATCGTGAAGCTGGACCCTCCTCCAGAAATGAGGTTCCAGCGCCGGTCGGTGATTCGTGCTTCCACCACCACTTCTTCTCCGACTTTCACAACAGGGGGAGTTCCACTGTTACCTGGATAGGTTCCTGGGGTCCATGTTTCTCCTTGCGTTGGATTGGGTGATTTTCCACGAATGGTGAAATGAACTTTATTGGGCGCTCCCACATCAACGTTGAACGGAATGGAGAAAGCTTCTCGATTGGGGGTTACATAATGAAGTCTGACGTCTGATCCAAACTTGGTGACGACAAGATTCATAGTGGCAACACCCCCAACGAAATTAACCACATTGTCCGGGACCAAGGTGGGTTCATTGGTGTCGACCCAATCGCGGCTTTCTTGCCCACTGCCGAGCAAGGCCCGCAGTTCAGCTCCTGGAACTTGTCCGAAAAGAGTGGTCAAAGGTTGGCCGTTTTGGTCAAAAGCACGAATTCGGACCAACATTAAGGTTTCTGTTACAACCGTTTGATTGGGAGCAACGCCAACTATCTCAATTGAGAAGGTTTCTGCGGCGCCCGGGTTTACCGGTACAAGAGTGGAGTCTTCTTTTGTCGTATCGCCGTCGGGAATGGCTTTAACGATTCGGTCTCCCGATCCACCGAAATAAATTTGATTCATGGCGGATGTAATGGAGAGAAGCGGACCTGTCATGGACATCGTAAATGGAAATGGCGGATTGTCCTGCCCCGCTTGAGATGAAGTAAATTGAATGTTGATGGCGGGACTGGGATTGTCGTTTATGGGATTAAACCAAGCGTCAACTCTTTGAACTGTGACCGCGGAAACGGGAATACCGGATTGTTGTGCGGTAACAGAACCCACCTTCCCCACTCCCGGAGAAAGAATTTCTCCAGGGAAAAGCAAAACCAGTTTATTGAAGGCCCCGGGGGTTATGTTTAATAGATTTGAGGTCAGACTGGGATAAGCACTTAAACTGGGTGCTGGTAAGACAGGATCAAAATATCGGTTGGAACCAGTTAAGGTCAGACGAAATTGATTGTTTAAATTTCCGGCCTTTACTTTGACTGCAACGTTTGTGGCAGTTCCATTGACGAAGCTTGAACCATTAACGAAACCCACCAATTGATTGAGTTGACTGTCGGTTATTTGGACAGAATCTTCATATCCTGTTACAACAATTCCATTTGAATCAATCGCTGTGACATCAATAAAGAAATCTTGATTGGCGTTCACGGTGGGATTGTTGGGCGTGATGGAAAAGGTTACAGGGTATTTTTGTACCTGGATTCCATTGAGTGTGCCTCGATTGTTGGAGTCTTGTGAGTTGCGAACCGTCATGGAATAGCTGCCAGGGTTGTGAAAGCGGATGCTGATGACCAATTGACCACTGCCGTCAACGGAGTATTTGTTGGGGCCTGTTTGAACACCAGGAGGAACCAAAATGTCGAAGTTGGGGGTGCTCATATCAATGAATACGTCTTCCAAGCGGACAGGAGAATTGGTGTTGGTAATAAGGAATGTATATTCCCGGCCTTGAACCAAACGAGTGTTGTTTCCTCCATCGGTGCGGTTGATGGTATAGGCGGCGAATGAGGCTGTTGAGGTTAGCGCGAGAAGGGTTGCTGAAAAAAATATCTTTGTAAGTTTCATGATTATTTCCCCCCCACTGTAAGAACTTTGACACGAAGAGGTCTGTTTTTGGGGTTCATTTTGTCAGCCAATGATAAGAGGTACGAGCCTTTGGCGAGTTCTTTAATGGTTACTTTCCCTGTTCCCTCTTGATTCCAATCAATGGAATGTTCTGTGGTTCCTTGATCGCGAGAGGTTATTCGAAGCACCAGGCCTTTGTTGCTTTCCACGCCGGTAATGATGATTTCGAGCAAATCATTTTCCATGATCTTTCGAGGGTTGGTCGATAATTCAACCGCAAACAGGCCGGGCGCGGCGCTCACAATGAGGAGAATGAAAAAAAGGTGTGTGGTTTTTGCCAAGCGTTTAATTCTGTCGAACATATTTTCTCCTTTGTGAAGGTGGCACTGATTCAGCTCTTAACCCACCGTTCAATTTCAAGCAAGATAACTTTTGTCACATGTTTGCCACATTGGTGTCGACAAAATGTGCATTTGCAGTGTCTTATGCAATGGAGATGCCAAAAATCGGTGGTTGAGGAGGGAAGGTGTGGTTAATGGTCTCTTGATTGAATAAAGTCGGCCAATAAATGCAATATTTTTCCTCTAGAACCAAATAGCCTTATGGATTGATGCGCCATAATTATTTGTTGTCTTGCCATTTGGATCGAGCGATTAAGTCCGAAAATTGCTGGGTATGTGAGTTTTTCATTTGCGCTATCGCTACCCTTTTTCCCCAGTTTTTTTTTGTCTCCTATTTTGTCCAAAACATCGTCAGTAATTTGAAAAGCCAAGCCCAAGTGTTTTCCGTAGCTATCCAGAGCCTTAATCTCGTTTTCGGTTCCCTTTGCGATGATGGCTCCAATCAACAGACTTGCTCGAATAAGGGCGGCTGTTTTATTTAAATGAATAAAGTTCAAAAGTTCTCGCGGAGAAGAAAATTCATTGTTCTTCCGCTTCCACCGGCCTTTATCAGACTGAATATCGGCCACTTGACCCCCCACCATGCCGGCTGTTCCGGCTGCTTGTGCCAACATTTTTACAGCGTGGGGATAGGGGGCCACCAATTCAAACGCCTGAGTCAACAAAGCATCTCCCGCTAAAATAGCGATATTTTCACCAAAAACTTTGTGATTGGTGGGTTTCCCGCGCCTTAAATCATCATTATCCATGGCCGGGAGATCATCATGAATCAAAGAATAGGTATGAACGAATTCCAACGCGCAAGCAGCGCTTAAAACCTGTTGTGTAGAACCGCCACAAACCTCGGCCCCCGCGATCACCAACACAGGCCTTAGACGTTTTCCGCCCGCTTGAAGCGAGTAATGCATCGCTTGATGAATAATGGAAGGTTTTTTCTTCTTGGACGGTAAATATCGAACCAGGGCCCGATTAATAATTTTTGTTTTCTTATCAAAGTATTTTTTGAGCGAGGGAGGCATGGACTTACAAAGAAGAATAAAGTTTTTTCATGTCGGTGACGGTGCGATCAACTCCCACTTGGGATGTGACATGAATAGAAGCGCGAACCAGAGCTGCCGCAGAGAGGGGAGTGGCCATCGTTTTGTCAAAAGCTTCCAACGCTTCTAAAAGCCCAAGAGGAGTGGGTTCGCCATTCACATAGGGGATGTAAAAACCATTGACTCGGGATGGATCGGGGTCTTGGCCTTGGAAAAAAACAAACTCTGGAACGGCGCCATCAGCGGTGGCCAATATAGCCCCTCCATTCATCTGTGCTTTCATGAACCCGGTGGCGGAGGCTTCACGGGTATCATCCGCCAGCATAATCGAACCATCAACACCTTGGTAGAGCGTGGGGGCTTCCCAGACATTGAAATTATCAATGGTTACTATACGTGATTGAAGTTGGGGATCTTTTCCTAAAACATCTAACAAATCATAAACAATGTCCTGAGCATGATTGTCTTGTTGGTGAATCCGACCTCCCACCGTAATGACAATGTTCAAGTTTAAAAAACGACTTCGCCATTCGTGGTGTTTGAGCATTTTGACCAATAAGTCCAGGCGTTTATAAGGTGTGATGCGGCGCGTCCAGGCGATAATTTTTCGGTTTTTGGATTCCTCCGCCCAATTGGGCCAGAGATGGCAGTGTCGCCAAACCCAATCCAAAAGTTTTTTCCGCAGCCGTCCCTTCACTTCCAATAGATCTTGATCGGTTAATTTTTCGATATTGGAGAATTCTAAGGCCTGCCAATCTTCTTTTCGAACGCCATTTGTGACATATTGAATTTTTGATGAAAATTCTTTTAGGGAAGGCATGGCTTTCATGACATCGCCATGTTTTTTGGCCACCCCAAAGACCGCATCGCATGTCCCCACCAGCAAACTGGTCACGTCCAAGAGGTTTTTGAAGCCATTCCAGGCAGGAGTATTTAAATATTTTCCTGCGTCAAGTTTAACCAAGTCGATGGTGCCTTGGTCCCAGAGCGGGTGGGCATACTCAAGCGGGGTGTGGTCGTTGAAAATGTATTTGGTTTGTTCAAAAAACGGATCCTGTTGGAATTCGTCTTTAACGAGTTGGTGATGGGAAAAAAATGTTGGTGTTTCACTCAAGAGGGTGATGTGGGGTTTTCTGTTCATTTTTTTTGAAAGGGCCAAGGCCCCTCTGCCAACCAGCCAACTTTGTTTGAGCCGAATGTCATGAGCCCAGGCGTGCGCATTTTGTTGGATGCCGTGGGGCGCGTCTTTGGGGCCGGGGTAGACTATTTCTGTTATTCCAGGAGCGGAGAGAAAGTAGCACACGGCTTTTCCATAAGGACATTCCCAAACCTCTACTGGCAGGCTTTTCCCATCAAAAAAAGTGAGAGAAAATTCCAAGTCGGATCGTTTTTGGAGGGAGGCGCGAAGGGCGTTTCCCACGTTTCTTTTTTGGAGGTTGATTTGTCCCCATTCATGCCACGCTTGAGCCCACACGGTGTTATAAAGAAGGCTTACACCCACCACAGAAAGTCCTGCCTCGGCTTGAGCAAAAATTCGTTCGCGAAGAAGGGGGCCAATTCCCCCCACCGACGTGGACATGGCGCATTCACGAGCCTTTTCGGGACCAAACCGTTTGGCGAGATTTTCCAGGAATGTGTGAGGAAGCGCCAATTCCATGGCCACTTCAAGCAACATGAGAGATTGATCAACCAACATGGGAGGCGAACATTATCAAATTGTCGAATTGGATTTTTGCGCAATCAATTAATAAATGGGCCTTATATGATTAATTCGCAATTTCATGTTAATTTGCATAGAAAACAGATGATCATCGTCGCCCCGGCATGTCGTTTGGCCGGGGCCCAGGTGTTGTATCTTCAGAATTTATTCCATTACGGTTTAAAAAAACAAAACCTGGGCCCCGGCCAAGAAGCGTGCCGGGGCGACGTTCAATTTGGTTGCGGAGAATCCGCATTATGAACTGGTGTAATTTTTTTAGTTGCTTAATGAATCCCACGTTTTGTCGTGGGACAAAGGAAGGATGAGAATAAACCTGTGATCCGGAAGTGATTGTGTTCCGACTTCAGTCGGGCGCGAATCAAATGAATTTTTCTCCTCGACCTTTGATCCAAACCAACTTGAGAGGGTCAGCATTTGAGTTTGCCCCAATTCTCCAAACGGGGTAACCGCGTAATCCAGGCTCAATTGCTTGAACTGGAATCCCAATCCCCCTGTGAAACCATTCACATTGGCGAAGCTCCCTCGATTGGTTTCTGATTTTTGCTGATTCGTGACAGCCTCAGCCACCTTTGACAAAAACCCCGCTCTGAGCGAAATCATGTTGGATACGGAAAATTGTGTTCCAATCGCCAACACCGTTTGGCGCTGATGAGGTTTGTGATGAACATCCATTGCCAACATGAGTGGGCCCGTAAGATGGTAGGCCCCCCCCACAGAAATTGTGAGAGGCAAATTAAATGAATCTTGGACAAATTTCATTTGGGGTCCCAAATTTTTGATCGCGGCGCCCAAAGACAACCTTGGGACGGGTGATCCCGATAAAAAGCCCAAATCAACTGCAAATCCATTGGCCTGATTTCCGGCCAATTCTTGTCGGATGAATTTGAATTGCGCCCCCATTTGCGTGGGTCCAAGGTTTTTTGCGTAGGCCAAGCCGAAGGCCAGATCCGAGGAAGATATCGTTCCTGTTTTTCTTCGATCCAAGTCACGCGCCTCTTGTTCAGCATAGGTGAGACGAATGAGATCGAGACCCCACGAATTATTTCTGGACTTAGACGGCATGATGAGCCCCAAATGATCGAGATTATTTTCAGAAAATTGATCTTGGTGGGAGAGCGAGAGTCCCATGGAGGGTTGTTGAACGTGTTGAGGAGAGCGTAAGATCCCGGCCGGGTTCCAGTTAAGGGCATGAATGCCATTCGCCATAGCGGTATAGGCTTGACCCAAACTTGCGGGTTCGGCGCCAATCGGAATTTTCAGAAAATCCGCTCCAGAACCTGAACCCCCAAAAAGAGGAAGCGCGGCCATAACAAAGAGCCCCAAAATGAAGCATGCTCGCGCAATCGTCCTCATCAGATGATTTATTAACCGGAATGATTCAGTTGAATCGTCGCCCCGGCGATCTTTTGGCCGGGGCCCAGGTTTTCCCGTCGGTAAAAACCTGGATCCCGTACCGTTCCATAATGATCTTGGTCGGTACGTACCGGCATTATGCAAATCAATGTATCGGTACGGCCAGAAAACATGCCGGGATGACGGCACTAAAATATTCACCGTTGATAGACGGTAATGGCTCTTCAACTGATTTATTCGGGTTAAGTTAGGTTTCATATGTAACCGCCCCGTGGGGCTGTTACAAGAATGTTACGTTGATTCTGATTAAGGACGCTTTAATTTCAGATTAAGTTTTAAGGAAGATTATTTAAGGATGGTAAATCGGTATTGTTTTCGAATTGTTTCTTTTCCTTCTTTTTCTGCCGTTACGACCCCAATATAGACCCCGGCTTTAAACAGATGGGGGTCCAAAGAAACCTCATAACAAGGTTGACCATCCACCACGGTGATTTCGCTGGTGATTGAAGATTGGAACACCAAATCTCCAGAGACATCGTAGATACGCGTCGAAACTTTGTTGGCTTTCCCCACCTCAATGTGCAGGGTTGGAACAGTTCCTTTGGGCGTTGGGTTAGGAAAGACATAGACCTCTCCAAAGGCAAAGGGCAGATTCGGGATGGGCGTGAACAACTGATAATGACCGAAAGATGTCAATACGGCTTTTACTCGACCATCAACGAAATATTGATTTGGAACTGCGCGCCAATCATGGGGACCCTGTTGAAAATACAAGATATGCGTTCGTTGGGTCTCAGATTGTCGAGCAGAGATTGATTTGGACTTTCCAGAGAAGAGTTTTTCACTCCTTGGATTGTTTATATCAAGGCCACCTGGAATTGTGAGGATAACGGATGCTTGGTCCGGAGAGGTGGGACGGGAACCATCCGTCGGTTGAATGGAATTGACGTTTAATTTCAATTCAAAAGCGGGTCCCAGGGGCTGCAAACCGTTGACAAGCCCAAATGTGGCGGCATCGGAGGCGGCAGAGGAATTGATTGATGCTGGGGAGATTGAAAACATCAAATCGGTATAATGACAAAGATAGAAATCACCTACGTCACAATCCCCCACAGGTTCCGCTGTCGAAGTACATCGACAGTTAATAGCAATAATGATGTTTGATGATTCATCAAATTTGTAACAAAGACATGGTTCACCAATGACTGTCGATGAGGCAGAGGGTGAGGGTGTGGCCGACGGCGATTGGGTTGGTGAACTTGATGGAGATGACGAAGGTGAACCTGAAGGGGACGGCGAAGGTGAATTTGAAGGGGACGGCGAGGGTGAACTTGAAGGAGATGGTGAAGGTGAACTTGAAGGAGATGGCGATGGAGAAGGAGATGGTGACGGAGATGGTGAAGGCGAGGGCGTGGGAGACGGTGGCAAACCACAAGAGAATTTGACCCGCTGTCGCCCGACTCTTTGGTTGGTGGGAGTAGCATTGGGTTCTTGTTGCAAAGTTAATTCAGCGTAATAGA